>JAQVMI010000343.1 GCA_028703735.1 Candidatus Cloacimonadota bacterium
TAAGATCCACCCAAGAAATCATAGCAGTAAAAGCCAGATTGTCTCCAGGCTGAATATCACCCAGGCTGGGATTTAGCTTACGGTTTACATAAGCTTTGGGGAAATATTCCAGGATGTCCAGAACAGTTATTATACCCATTTTACCCAAAAGACGAGCACGGTTATCCCCTACTCCCTTTAGGAATTTTACGCTCTGAGCCAGTACTGATTTTGAAACTGGAGTTATATCTGCCATAAATGCCATTGTGGTAAACACGGAAATTTTGTCAATCTGGTTTACTACATAGAGAAAAGCTACAGAAAACAGAGATTTTTTTACAAAGAGTAAAAGAGAAAAGAGGAAAAAGGAAAAAGAGTAGCCTTGAGAGTGGTTTGTTTGAAATGAGAGGTAAAGCGGAGATTTCTTTTTTTTAACACAGAGAAAAGCAGAGAAAAGCAGAGATTCAAAAGAATAAGAAGAGGTTAAGGGAAGTCTTATTAGAGTTAAACACAGCATAATAGTTCCTATAGAATTCGCTCAATTCTTACATTTACTCCTATATCCATCTCAATCATAAATAAGCTTGATATTCCTCTGTTTTTCTCTGCTTTTCTCTGCTTTTCTCTGTGTTTCTCTGTGTTTTAAAAAAGAAATCTATCTGCCATTCTCTGTTTTGAATAAAACTACAGTTAACTCCTTCTAAGAATTCCCTCTTTTTCCTCTTTTCTCCTATACTCTTTGTAAATATCCTCTGCTTTTCTGAAGCTTTTCTCTGTGTTTAAAAAAGAAGTCTATCTGCCATTCTCTGATTTGAACAAAACTACAATTAACTCCCTCTTAGAATTCTCTCTTTTTTCTCCTTTACTCTTTTACTCTTTGTAAAAAATCTCTGCTTCTCTGAAGCTTTTCTCTGTGTTTCAAAAAGAAATCTATCTGCCATTCTCAGATTTGAACAAAACTACAGTTAACTCCGTCTTAGGACTCTCTCTTTTTCCTCTTTTCTCTTTTACTCTTTGTAAAAAATCTCTGCTTTTCTCCTATACTCTTTGTAAATATCCTCTGCTTTTATCTCATTTTTCAACAAGTTATGCGTTATCTATATTTTTCACTTGACGTACACCACAGCTTATAAAAAAATGCTCTTGTTTACAGATTAACGGGGTTTTCCTCGCAGTATTTTTATCTTTCACAAGTATCATAAGTAAGGAATTCTAAATTGAACAGGAGATTTACTATGAATGTATGGAAATCCGTATTTCTGGCACTGCTTGTGTTTAGCATGATGAGCTGTGCCACCGCCAAAATGAATATGATAGACCCCTCAGGAGCTAATCCTGTAGTGGAAGTGGTGAAAAGTGTCCGTGAAGCTGTGGTTCAGATAAAGGTAGAATCCAAAGTATCCAGCCAGAATTTCCGAAATCCTATCTTCGACGATCCTTTCTTCCGTCAGTTTTTCCAGGAACCTCCAAGTCAATCCCGTTCTGTGGTATCCATGGGAAGTGGCTTTGTTTACGAATACATCTCTTCCACACGTGAAGCATTTATTATGACCAACAATCACGTTGTAAAAGAAGGAAGGGATGGCACTATCACTGTTACCCTTGCAGATAAAGAAACTTACACAGCTTCTATTGTCGGCTTGGATCCCAATACCGATATTGCCGTGATAAAGATTACCATGAAAGAAAACGCAAAAGTTACCGTGGCACCACTGGGAGATTCTGACAAATTGGAAATTGGTGAATGGGCAATTGCCATTGGAAATCCCTTTAATGAGGGACTGGACAGAACTGTAACTCTTGGGGTAATTTCTGCCACCAGCAGGGCTAATCTTAATTTGGGAGACAACTCCCCCATTTATCAGGATTATATCCAAACCGATGCTGCCATAAACAGCGGCAACAGCGGTGGACCCTTGCTGAACATCAATGGTGAGGTTATCGGGATCAATTCTGCTCTTGCCAGCAACAATGGTGGAAATGTGGGAATTGGTTTTGCCATTCCCATCAATCTTGCCATACGGGTTGTGGATGATCTGGTAGCCAGCGGAAAAGTATTGCGTGCCTATATGGGAATTTTACCCCAGGAAATCACTCCGGACATCGTGGAATCATTCCAGCTAAAGGAAGTTTCCGGTGTTTTAATCGCCAAAGTGGAAAAAGATTCCCCTGCGGATAAAGCCGGATTGTTAGTCGGGGATATCATTCTGGAAATAAATAAGGAAAAAGTACCCAATGTGCCAAAATTCCGCATAGTTATCGCCACATCAAAGGTTGGGCAGGAAATCCCTTTAAAGATTATCCGTGATAACTCCGAAAAAACCATTAAAATAACTCTTGAAACGCTACCTGATGATGCTGTAGCCTCCACTGATACCAATAAAGGTGGAATTGCCACAGGTATCAGCGTGGAAGCAATAGATAGTGCCACAGCTAAACGCATGAATATCACAGGTGAAAAGGGTGTGGTTGTCAGCAAGGTAGAGCCCAATTCTGCAGCCGCAAAAGCTGGATTAAGGGTTGGCTTTGTAATACTTTCCATCGAAAATACTGAAGTGAATAGTCCCAAAGAATTTGGCACTGTTTTGGAAGAGGCAAAAACCAAGATGGACAAGGATAACCGGAAGATATTGCGCTTGTATGTGCTGGATACTAATAAACAACCAGCCTTCGTGATACTCCGTTTCGAATAGAATATGACAGAGTAGCTGCCCCAAAAGGTAGCTGAAAATATACCGCTTATTATCAGGGTGAGGATTTTATACAATCTCACCCTGTTTTTTTTACCATTTTTGTTAATATACTCTGGTGATGAGTTTTGCAGTAATTTAGCTGCCTACAAATGTTTGGACAAGCACTGAAAGTGCGATATACCATAGCGAGGGTGTGAAACGAAGTGTAACCCCCTCGTTAATCAAGACCTGATTGAAAAGCCCTTCATGGGCGACACACATTCCTAATTGCTTGGCATTATTCTTTTTATGTCGCCCACAAGGGGCTATAATGTTATCATTGCCCCATACGAGGGGTTTCGCTAAAGCTTCACACCCTCGCTATGATATTTTGCCCTCCGGGCTGTTTCAACCGTCTTAATCCACCACATAGAATATCCTGGTTTTTATACGCTTTTCGCGTGCTTCTAAAAGTTTGCTTCCAGTATCATTGCAGTTACCTTGCAGTCACTTTTGTAGCTGCAAGGTTAAAAAGGGGATTGATAGTATATGCTGTGACAGGGGCGAGCTAATTTGGCTTTATGTATGCAACGGCCAGGAAACAAGGTTAAATAGAA
>JAQVMI010000344.1 GCA_028703735.1 Candidatus Cloacimonadota bacterium
GTATGAAGCAGAAGCTTGCCCTGTGCTGTGCTTTAATCCACAAACCTATGGCTCTGTTTCTGGATGAGCCCACCACCGGAGTTGATGCCGTATCTCGCACTGAGTTTTGGGATAACCTGATACAGATTAGGGACAACGGTATTCCAATTGTGGTTTCCACGCCATACATGGACGAAGCTACCCGTTGTGATAGGGTTGCTATGATTCATAATGGTCGTATCATGAAAATTGACACCCCAAAAAACATTATAAATGGCTATTCTGGCATGATACTGGCGGTTACAAGCAAGGATAGGCAAAAGCCCAAAGTATTGCTGCAAGGTTTTTCTGCTGTGGAAAGCCTATATTCTTTTGGCGATGCTCTGCATATCAGCCTTAAGCAAACCGACAGCGTAACAATCAAGCTGCTGAAAGCCAAGTTGGAGCAGGGAATGGATTCCCCTTATCAGATAACTCAGATTGAACCGAGCTTCGAAGATTGCTTCCTTCAGCTAATGGGAGAGTCGGAAAATGGACAATAGTATTATCACTGTTAACAAGCTAACCCGTAAGTTTGGGGATTTCATTGCTGTGGACAGTATAACTTTTGATGTGAAGCAAGGTGAAATCTTTGGCTTTCTGGGTGCAAACGGAGCTGGCAAAACCACTGCTATGCGAATACTATGTGGATTACTAACACCAAGCTCTGGCAATGCCAGTGTTTGCGGGTTCAATGTTGTAACCCAAAGTGAGCAGATAAAGCTGAACATTGGCTATATGAGCCAGAAATTTTCGCTATTCGACGATTTAAGCGTGTGGGACAATATAACATTCTATGCCGGTATCTACAAGATGTCCCGCAAGGAAATAAAAGCAGCCGGAGACTCTCTGTTAAGCAAACTGGAGCTTAGCCAATATAAAAACAGGCTGGTAGGTTCGCTACCCCTGGGCTGGAAGCAAAAACTGGCGTTCGCCACAGCAATTATCCACAAACCCAGGCTTGTATTTCTGGATGAGCCAACTGGAGGGGTTGATCCCATCACCCGCAGAGCTTTTTGGGATATGCTATACACTGCTGCCTCAGATGGCATAACAGTTTTTGTTACTACTCACTACTTAGATGAAGCAGAATACTGCGATCGTATTTCCATAATGGCAAAGGGAAAAATCGGCGGAATTGGTACACCTGCCGAGTTAAAGCAGCAATTTAATGCTTCGAGTATCTATGATGTGATTCTTGCTTTAGCGCGGGGAAACGAATCATGAAAAACCTGAGTACCTTCATTAGAAAAGAAATTCGGCATATAATTCGCGACCCCAAGTCCCTCATGATAATGGTTCTATTACCCCTGGTAGAGATACTGCTATTTGGCTTTGTCCTTCGTTTTGAAATTGATAACGCAAATATTGCTGTGTATGATATGGCAAAACAACAGCAATCGGTTAAGCTAATCCACAGGCTGGAGGGTGGAGGCAGATTTAAGGTTATTATTGCCCAATCCATGCCTGAAGCAGAAGAATTGCTAATCCAAGGGAAAGCAAAAGCAATATTGTGTATAGCTGAAGGCTTCGACCGCAAAGCAACAGAAAACTCCGAAAGCTCTTTGCAACTACTTTTAGATGCCTCCGATCCAAATATTGCCACAACCATCGAAGCATACATAAATGCTACTTTGGCAGATTTCTGGGTTGATAACTTTGGTGGTAACCACACCCCAATGCTTAAGGCAGAGCAGCTATTGTTCTACAACCCATTACTAAAAAGCGTTTATGCCACTGTTCCTGGCTTGATTTCGGTAGTTCTGATGCTTATCTGTGCCTTGATGACCTCCATCTCACTAACCCGTGAAAAAGAAACGGGCACATTAATGGTGCTGCTGATTTCTCCCTTAAAACCCATACAGATCATTATTGGTAAGCTGGTTCCCTATCTTTTGGTCTCACTGCTTAACGTCATTATTATCCTAACCCTTGCCTTCACTGTATTCGGCATGCCACTGGCTGGCTCTTTAACCATGCTATTATTAGTAAGCTTGCTTTATTGCCTCTGCGCTTTAGCTTTGGGGTTTTTAATTTCCACTCTGGCAAAAACACAGCAGGTTGCTATGATGATGTCTCTTGCAGGATTGATGCTGCCCACCACACTGCTAAGCGGGATGATCTATCCTATCAAAAACATGCCCTTGTGGTTGCAGGGAATCACCTATGTAATGCCCGCCAGATGGTTTGTCAGTATTCTGAAGCACATCATGCTAAAGGCTTCTCCCTTTTCCGCCTATGCGGGTGAACTTGGGGTGTTGATATTAATGACAGCCATTTTTACCCTCTTCAGCTTAAAAAACTTTACCACCAGATTCAGGTAAACTATTATGCGTAATATACTACTTCTTATCAACAAAGAATTTAAACAGATTTTTCGGAACCGTGCCATGTTAGCAATCATCGTTCTGTTACCTATTATCCAGCTATTGGTTTTATCTAATGCAGCAGATTTTGAAATAAAGAAAATCTATCTTGGCTGGGAAGATTATGATAAATCTGCCCTCTCTGCGGAACTGCTAAATAGCTTTGTATCCGGTGGTTTGTTTGAACTTAGCGGTTATAGTGAAAACTCCGTTGCCAACGATATTATGCTAAGAGATAACCGAGCGGATGTTATTATTAGCATCCCCAAGGGTTTTGAAAGGGACTTGGTGAACAGGATCCCTGTATTGGTGCAACTACGCATCAACGCTATAGATGGCGCGGCAGCGGGATTAACCTCTGTCTATACAGCTAAGGTTCTTAGCAGCTTTTATTTGTCAGAATTGCTGAAGGTGCAGGAAGGCACCGTAACTACCGCCACACGCTATCTGTATAATGCAGAATTGAATTATAAGACCTTTATGATCCCGGGCATTTTGGTAATTCTGGTAAGTATTATCGGGTTGTTACTTACAGCTTTGAACATCGCCCGGGAGAAAGAAATTGGCACTATTGAGCAAATAAACGTTACCCCAATCAAAAAGCATCAGTTCATTTTGGGAAAGCTGATCCCAATGCTAATAATTGGAATCTGTGAGTTTTGGTTGGGAGTGTGTATTGCCCGTTTTGTATTTGGAGTTCCCTTCGTGGGAAGCCCCTTGGTGCAAATGCTGTTTTTGATAGTTTACTTGTTTGTTATGCTGGGTATTGGGCTGATAATCTCAACCCAGGCACAAACTCAACAGCAGGCAATGTTTGTTGCCTTTTTCTTGATCATGGTGTTTGTGTTTTTATCGGGGCTGTTCACTCCGGTGG
>JAQVMI010000345.1 GCA_028703735.1 Candidatus Cloacimonadota bacterium
GGAACTGCATGCGTGAAGCAACAGTTTCGGGAGATTTGGGGCGAACGAAATCGTAGGCACTAATCTTTAATAAACGCTGTTCCGGAAGCTGTATCTGCCTGGTTTCAAAGCTATACACCGGTTGACGTTCACTGCGGTAGGAAAAGAAGTTCTTCTGAACCACATCCTGCCATTTAACGTTTAGATTCACCTGCACCAAAATTGCCGAATCAATTCCATAATCTGATAAACGGGGAGAGTTATACTCTTCCGGTTCATCAGTAAGCATTTGGTTGGAATCCAATTCATCCAAGGCTTCGGTGCGAAGATCAGCTCCTTTTTTTAGCAGCAGATCATATAAATTCTGCGATAAGGCAGCAGTCCATTCTCCTGTGCGTAGATCAAGAATAATCGGCTCACCGGTTTGAATCTCACTTGCAATGGCAGCGGCAATTTGTTGCGCTTCATGTGCTGCCTGAACAGCCCTTAGGGGTAGGCACAGGCAAAGCAAAATCCAAACCGGAAGCAGATATTTAAACATTAGTAATCTTACAGATTTGCTACGGTTCTTTACTGTGACAGCAGGAAGGCTTTATAGCCAAGATAGGTGGAGTATAAATCTGCTTTGGAGCACAATTCATACAGCGAATGCATGCCCATTAAGCCAACTCCGCAATCCAGCACTTCCGCACCCAGATTAGCCAGAATATAGGCTATGGTTCCACCGCCACCTTCATCCACTTTACCAAGTTCACCGCTTTGCCAAAAAACTCCGGCACTATCAAAAATGCTGATAACTTTGGCAATAAATTCTGCATTAGCATCGTTACAACCGTATTTACCACCACTTCCTGTGAATTTGGAAATGCCAATTCCCTGGTTAAATACAACGGCATTTTGTTTCTCGTGCACATTGGGGTAGTTAGGATCCACAGCAGCAGTAACATCGGCACTAAGTATCTGTGAATTCATGAAGGTTTTACGCAGATTTGCACTGCTATTGGCTTCACCATTATGAGCCAGAATACTGCCAATAAAATCCTGGATGAAGATGCTGTGAGCACCGGTATTACCCTGGCTGCCAACCTCTTCTTTATCCGAGAAATATACCACCATGGTGCGTTTGGGTTTGCTACCAAGATTTTCCAGCATGGCTTTCATTCCGGTGTAGGCACAGATGCGATCGTCCTGACCGTATCCCACAACCATGCTTGCATCAAAGCCAGCATCGCGGGCTTTAACAGCGGGAACAAGCTCTAATTCTGCAGACAGGAAATCGCTTTCGGTTATTCCATATTTATCGTTGATAAGTTTTAGGGCATAGGCTTTCACAGCTTGTTTTTCATCGTTGCCCGGTTCTTGCATTCCACTGAATATCAGGTTCATGCGGCTGGCATCAACAGCATCTGCTATGTTCTTTGTGTACTGCTCTTTACGTGCCAGATGTGGTAATAAATCCGGAATAATAAGCACAGGTTCACTATCTTTTTCGCCCAAGCTGATATCCAGCAGGCTGCCATCTTTTTTAATTACGATTCCGTGCAAGGAAAGAGGAGTGGAAACCCATTGATACTTCTTGATTCCACCATAATAGTGGGTACGCATACAAGCCATGGTGCTGTCACTGTCCTCATAAAGAGGATTTTGCTTCAGATCTACCCTGGGTGCATCGATGTGAGCCGCTATCATGTTTACTCCATTGCATATAGGATCGCTTCCGATCACTGCCATAGCAATGGTTTTATTACGGAAAATGGTGTAAACTTTGTTACTGCCTTTTTTACCTACTGCTGAAAACTTGTTCTTTTTCAGCAGAGCTTCTGTGTAGGCGATTGATTCGCGCACAGTTTTTGCTTCGTTCAAAAAGCTTTTATAATCCTCCGCAAAGGAGAAAGCAGCTTTTTGTTGTTCTTGGGGTGCTTCTTTCCAGAAGTTTTTCCGCTCGTAAGACAAAGCGGGTTTGTTGGTTGCATTTTTCTTCATTGATTCTCCGTTTTATCTGATTTCTATTATTCTTAAATTCCGTTCACCCATAGGGGCACGAACCATGGCAATTTCTTCCACTTTTTTCCCTAACAGGGCTTTGCCAATGGGTGAAACCACCGATACAGCCTGAACATCTTCCTCTTCGGTAAAATTAAGTTCTTCTGCTCCCACTACTCTATAGCAGATTTTTTCGTCTGTGGTAATATCCACTGCCACACAATAGCTTCCGAAGCGTACCATGTCCTTGGGGAAATCTGTGGTATCAATCACTTTAAGGGAGGCAGAACGCCGCCGCAGATAGTCAATTTCGTTATCTATGGCACGCTGTCTTTCTTTTGCTGCTTTATATTCTGCATTTTCACTAAGGTCGCCAAATTCCCGGGCTATGGATATCGCTTTTATTACTTCCGGGCGTTCTTCATTCATCAAATACGAAACGCGCTTTTGCAGTTTTTCCATGCCTGGTTTTGTGATGAATAACGATAAATCCACGTTTAGGCTCCTTTTTTCTTCTGCAGTACTCTAAGGGCTGTGGTTGCTGCTTTTTTTAAGCGTGCATTACCGCTGCGAGTCCAAAGTTCCACAGAAGCTTCCAGTTCGGGGATGAATTCTGTAATCGAGGCACACATCAGTTCCACAATCTGAGGATCGCGGCTGGAGCCATATTCTTTCCAAAGTTCCAGATAATATTCTGGGCTTTGTTTGGCAACAGCTCTTAATAACAGAATGTGGCTGTGCAGGGTGTTGGTAATGGGATAGTGCCATTCGTGAGTGAAATGCTGCATTATTGTGGGGATAAGATCTTCTCTGCGTTTCAGCAGCTTAACCATCAGGTTTATGGCATCTTTCTGAAGCGCTTCATTGGAACTGGCACAATACTGATACGCCTTATCCAAAAACTTTTCCGGGTATTTACGCAGGATGGGCAGCATTACTTTATCCAGCAGGGAGTTTATCTCGGTATGATCTGCATTTGCCAAGGCTTCATCGAAGACAGGGATATAAACCGCAGGCTTTTTATGTAATAGCTTGGTCATTATCTGTGTAAAAGCTATTTTTCCATAATCTCCCTTTTTGGTCCACAAATTACGGAAAAAAGGTAGGTAATCCTCGTGCTTTTTCCCGATTAACTGAACCAGCACTCCTGCCACATGGTTTATAACATCAGCGGGAATTTTGCCATTAATTCTTTCAGGGTAAGCATTGAAGATTATCTCAAAATCGTAGTCTCCTTTGGGGAGCTTGTTTTTTATGTAATCTGCAGTGTCCATGTTCAGGCGTT
>JAQVMI010000346.1 GCA_028703735.1 Candidatus Cloacimonadota bacterium
TTTTTGAACTACAAATGGTAGTTATGGGTGCTGGAGTGTTGGGGTGCTGGAGTTCTGGGGTTCTGGAGTGCGGGAGTACTCTAAAACACCATCACTCCAAAACCCCAGAACTCCAGCACACCAGCACTCCAGAACTACAACACCCCAGAACTCCAGAACTCTTAAATGCTCGCCACATCCATAAACACTTCTGCAATTGTGGGATGCGCATGCACAGTTTTTGCCAAATCATACACTGTTCCCTCTAACTCTAACAAAATACCTGCTTCAGCTATCAAATCTGTAGCATTGGCAGCTACTATTTGCACCCCTAAAACCTGGTGGTATTTGGTCTCAAAAAGCAAGCGGATAAACCCTTCAGCAGTCCCCTCTGCAAGTGCTTTACCATTGGCATTAAGTGAAAACTCCCTGCTTTGATATTCTATCCCCTTCGTTTTCAATTCTGCTTCGGTGAAACCAATCTGAGCCATCTCGGGATCACTGTAAATGTTTATGGGATATACAGATTCGTCTGCTTCCTGGCTGCCTTGGATGAAGTTTATCACACTAAGCCCTTGTGCCGAAGCAGCATGAGCCAGATAACTCTTGCCATTTACATCACCCATGGCAAAGATACTTGCTATGTTTGTACGGTAGAATTCGTCTGTGGCAAGGTATCCCTCAGCAAGCTCCAAATCTATCTCCGAGGCAGGCAGAACAGCTTCTCTTAAACTGCAGTTTATGATAGCATCATGCTCTATCTGCTTATCCTCAAAGTAAATAGAGTCTCCCTTTACCATTATTCCGGAAGCTGGAATAACCTTCACCTTATCTTTCTTTAGCTTCTTTATTATGAATGCTTCCAGATATGCATCCAATTTTGGCACCAGAGGCAGATCGCTTGCAATTATTGTGGGTGTTTTGCCTAACATTGCGAAAAACTGAGCATATTCCACGATGATAGCTCCTCTGCCATATAGAATAGGTTTTTCGGGTAACTCCGCTAAGGAAAGGAACTCTTCCAGTTCAATTGCCTTAGGCAATTCACTCAGTTTTGCGGGTTTGGAACCTGTGGCAATAAGGATATTCTTTGCAGTGTAGATCAGTTTATTTGCTTCCACTTCATTGGGAGATAATAATTTAGCTTCAGCAGAAAGGAATTCCACCCCGTTTTTCTTCCAGAGGTATTCAATTCCCCGGCTAAGCTTTTGCACTATTCCTGTGCTACGTTTTACAGCTTGCAACCAATTGAATTGTAGTTCCTCCGGTTTAAAGCCTTCAATGCCAAATTCTGCTGCTCCGGTTTTCATGCGTTTGAAAAGTTTTGCGCTTTCCAAAATGCTCTTTGTAGGGATGCAACCCCAGTTTAAACACATTCCACCAATATACTTTTTATCTATCACCAGGGTTTTCAAACCGGTTTGCCCTGCCCGAATTGCAGCTACATATCCGGCAGGTCCGGAACCTATAACAATCAGATCGTAATTCATATTAGTCCTTCCTCATAAGCTAACAGCATAATAGGGTCTTTAATCATTTCCAACACAAGGTTCAGAAATCGGGCAACCTCTCCCCCATCCACAATGCGATGATCCACACTCATAGAGATGGGCATAATTTTCCCCACCACCACAGCGTTGTTTTTAACAATTGGTTTATCGCTAATTCTGCCAATACCCAGAATGGCACTTTGCGGATAGTTTATCACTGGAACAGCAAAATATCCCCCAATAGAACCAAAGCTGGTGATGGTAAAAGTTCCATCCTTCATATCCTCCAGGCTTAGCTTTCTTGCAGATGCCCTTTCTGAGAAACTGGTGATTTCCCTGGCTATCTGAATCAAGGATTTTTTATCGGCATCACGAATTACAGGAACCACCAAGCCTTCTTCGGTATCCATAGCTAAGCCGATATTATAATACTTTTTGTAGATAATCCGTTCATTCTCCATATCCAGCTCTGCATTCATTACAGGGTGTTTGTGCAGGGCAATTGCAACTGCTTTTATGATGAAAGGCAGATAGCTTAGCCGGATATCTTTCAGTTTTTCGTTTATTATTTGTCTGGCTTCCACCAGCTCCGAAACTTCAGCTTCGTCCATCACACTCATGTGAGCAGCATTTTGCTTGGAGCGTAACATGTTTTTAGCTATCGTTTTACGTATTTGGGTAATGGGAACAATCTCTATCAATTCATTATGCTTTGCATTCTTTTGCTGCTGCGAACTTGATGCGCCACCAAGTTCAGGATTATTAATCCGTATCTCTGTCTTAGCTTGATGAGCCCGCTTTTGCACATCTTTAGAGGTTACTCTGCCAGCGGGTCCACTGCCACTAAGCTGATTTATATCCAGTCCAAAATCCTTTGCCATAGCGCGGGCAACAGGGGTAGCAAGTACTTTTTTGGTCTTGGAAACCTGTTTTTCAGCCTGCTCCAAGCCTTCTGTTCCGGCAGGTAAATATGACCCTTCACCAGCTACTTCCATGGTTCCTACTACGCCGAAGCCTTTTTCTTCAATGGCTTCCGTAATGGCTTCCTTAGGTTTTTCCTGCGCCAAAGATACAGCAGCCGCAGCTTCCACACCTTCGATATCAAGCTCCACCAGGGTGTTTCCAACCTTTATAGTTTCGCCAATAGCTCCAAATCGCTGCACAATTATTCCGCTTTTGGGGCTGGGAATATCGGTTACCACTTTATCCGTTTCCATCTTTACCAAAGCATCGCCAGAGCTAACGCTTTGTCCTTTTTCCACATACCACTCTATTATCTTGCCTTCTTCCAAACCTTCACCAATATCGGGAAATTTAAACATGTATCGCATTATCGTCCTCCTAATACCTTATTAACTTGCTAATTTCGTAAAATATCCTCTCAGGAGAAAGCATATAATACTTTTCACCCAAGGGTAAAGGAATCACAGTATCAAAACCTGTTAACCTTACGGGAGGTGCTTCCAACGAGAGAAATGCTTCCTCTGTAACTATAGATACAAGCTCTGCTGCCGGACCATAGCTTTGAGCAGCTTCGGTTACAATTAAAACCCTTCCAGTTTTGCGAACTGATTCTCTAATAGTATCTCTATCCACGGGATAAATACTCCGCAAATCTATCAGCTCCACACTCCAACCCTTTTGCTTTGCCATCACAATTGCTTTCTGTGCTTCGCGAACCATTGCCCCATAGGCAATAACGGTTAATTGTTCGCCTGAACTTAAAACCTTGGCTTTGCCTAAGGGAATGCTGTATTTTTCTTCCGG
>JAQVMI010000347.1 GCA_028703735.1 Candidatus Cloacimonadota bacterium
CAATGATTTCATTATCTAAAACATATTTTATTCTTATTCCATTGTAATTATCGCCGATAGCTTCTTTTATTTTGTCTCCTAAATATTATTCCAAATACCTTTAATTGCGTAGCGGGTGGTTTGAGGCTTGGCAGAGGTAATGGAAAGTTTCTCTCCCAATATCCGGTTCATCAGGGTGGATTTCCCTGTGTTTGGCTTACCAAGAATGGCTACAAAGCCACTTTTGAAATCTGCTGATACAGTCATTAAAGTCCTTTCTTTTTGGTACTATTTCATAACGAGCGGGCTCATTTGTTTTGGTACTCATTCATACCAAGTGGTTTCTTTTGTCATTCCTGCGAAGGCAGGAATCCAGTTAAATAGATTCCGGATCAAGTCCGGTATGACAATAAGTTGATAACGAAACAAGGGGTGGAATTAATCCACCCCGGATAGTTTTAATGAATTGGGATTAATTTACATCTCATCAAAAACACTGATTATGATCTGTACACATTCGTGAAGCTGCTTTTTGGTTATCACCAAGGGAGGAGCCAGGCGAATTATGTGACGGTGAGTTGGCTTGCATAGGATGCCTTTTTCTTTCAGTTTCAGGCATACATCCCAGGCTTCGTAGCCATCCTTTGGCTCTACAACAATGGCATTAAGCAATCCTTTTCCGCGCACAAGCTTTAACATTGGATGCTTTATAGCGCGAAGTTCGCCACGGAAGTATTCTCCTAATTCGAAGGCACGTTCGGCAAGTTTTTCCTCTTTGATAACTTCCAGAGAAGCCTTTGCCACAGCACAGGCAAGGGGGAATCCACCATAGGTGGAACCATGCTGACCAGGCTTAATTTGTAACATGATATCCTTATCAGCAAGAACTGCTGAAACAGGTAACACACCACCAGCCAAAGCTTTGCCAAGGATTAATATGTCGGGACGCACGTTTTCATAATCACAGGCTAAAAGCTTGCCTGTTCTGGCTAAACCGGTTTGGATTTCGTCGGCTACAAATAGCACATTATGCTGCTTACAAAGATCATAGCAATCTTTCAGGTAACCTTCATGAGGTACAAAAACCCCTGCTTCACCTTGAATTGGTTCCACGATGAAAGCTGCCACATTTTTACCTTGCTTCTCCAAGTATTCTTTAAGGGCATCAACATTATCATAAGCTACTCTAACTATTCCAGGAGCGAAGGGTCCGAATCCCTCATAACAATCAGGATCTGAAGAAGCAGAGACTATGGCAATAGTTCTTCCGTGAAAGTTGTTTTCGGCAAAAATTATAATTGCACTATCCGGTTCCACACCCTTCACATTATAAGCCCATTTGCGGGCAAGCTTCATGGCTGTTTCCACAGCTTCAGCTCCGGAATTCATGGGTAACACCATATCGTAACCGAAAAACTCTGTTATATACTTTTCGTATTCACCCAGCTTGTTGTTATAGAATGCGCGGGAAGTAAGCGTTAGTTCCTTCGCTTGCTCTATTAAAGCCTGGATAATTTTTGGATGACAATGCCCCTGATTAACTGCAGAATAGGCAGAAAGAAAATCGTAATAACGGTTTCCTTCCGGATCCCACAAGAACACTCCTTCGCCTTTGGCGAGGACTACTGGCAGGGGATGATAGTTATGAGCTCCGTATTTTTCTTCCAATTCTATGGAATCGCGTGAGCTTATACTGCCATATTTCAAATTAGTGGACATGATTCCTCCATGTTCGGTATATTTTAATATTCTATTACCCTAAGTCCCTACTTAAAATGTGCTTTTTGTGTCAAGTGGAACTTTTTCGCCTCACTTATTGGTGTAAGATGAGACTGCTTATAAAGCTGTACCACGGGCGTGAAAGAGTATGTTCAATTTATTGATAAGTTGGCTGAACTAAGCCTTGATTGTTGTTTCGCTAAGGCTAACTGTTTAAGTCTGGTGTCGAGTTGCTTCTAAAACTATCATTCCAGTATCCTTGCAGTAACCCTGCAGGCACTTTTGTCCGTTCAATGTCACTTATAGGAACTTGGGAGGATGGTTTTGTTTACAAGTGGAAACAAACCACTCAGCACTCCATCACTTTATTACTCCATCACTCCAGCACTCCATCACTCCATCACCCCATCACTCATATACTCTATGTATAAAAGCAAGGGCTAAGAAAGCTATAGTTTAACTTGAAACAAGCCCAAAACAAGCACCATCAGATAGTAAGCAATTATCGTAAGTCCACAGGCAAAAAGCATTGCCCAGCCAAAATCAAGCTTTTTCAAAAGCACAGGCAAGCTAATAAACAGCACCAATGAGGGTATCACCAGCCAAAAAACGCTGGTGGAAAACTGGGCAACTTTCATCTTGTTCTTGGTATCCAACCACAGCCACATCATGGCTAAAATGGATACTACAGGCAAAGATACCAAAATTCCACCCATCAGGCTGCTTTTCTTAGCGATTGCACTGGCTGCAAGGATAATTGTAAGAGTTACCACTGTTTTAATGATA
Organism: Candidatus Cloacimonadota bacterium; assembly: GCA_028703735.1. Classification (GTDB taxonomy): domain Bacteria; phylum Cloacimonadota; class Cloacimonadia; order Cloacimonadales; family Cloacimonadaceae; genus Cloacimonas. Next base: position 2,485 of record JAQVMI010000347.1, read on the forward strand.
AATTGAATCATTTGCTATCCTTTATCCTGTTTTACTGCTCCACATTTGTCACAGTTTGAAGTGTTCCAGCTTAGCCTGGTTCCACATGTTTGGCAGGTAAATTGCTGCTTTTGCTCTTCCAGCCATACTTCCAAACCTATCTCTCGGATTCGCAGCAGATTAGGAATAACTAAAGCATGGTGTTTAATCCCATCCTGTGCAAACTTGGAAATCTCTTCACAAGGCAGTTCAGGGCATTCGGAGCAATTGTTCAGTCCTTTTGCCGTGCAACAAACCACAAAGCTACAATCCTGATGCAATTCCGTTTTGCAATTTGTGCAGGTAAGCTGCTCCACTGTTTTACTCAGCTTGTCTGCAACTTCAGCGACAGTACCCTCATCCTTTACAATGTTGCACAAGCAGGCTCCGCAATAAAGCCCGCAAAATGATTCCAATCCATTCATAATAACTCCTTAAACAAACTTGGTGCCATTTGCATAACACGCATTAATTTAGGCAAGCTCTTTTTTATCCTAATTAAGATCATTGAACAATCTGGAACGCCGAATTCATTCGGCTGGATTATCAGATTTATCTGGTGAGTAAAAGAGAAAATGATCCGAATTATTGATGTTTTATGCTTCAAAACCGGATGAATCCGGTGTTCCAGCCGGCTAAAGCCAGCGTTCCAAGTTATATGTAATGGCCTCTAATTGTTTATACACCCCATCACACCAGCACCCCATCACTCCAAAACTCCCGCAC
>JAQVMI010000017.1 GCA_028703735.1 Candidatus Cloacimonadota bacterium
TTCCCAATCCCTTGCGGTGATTACCGTTTCCTGTTTTGTTTTTTGCTGCGTCTGTGGTTCCACAAGGACCCAGACCCTTTCCAGTGCGACCTTTCCCATCGGGACCAGTTCCGTCACGATTTGGCACTTTACCTCCTAAAAGGTTTTAGCAGTAGCTTTTAGAGTGCATACACAGCATCTGATTTGAAATATTGATACTACTTTTCAATATCGGCTAATCTATCGCTTACCCAAGTTAGCAGCTTCTCCAGTCTATTTTTCTCTTCTAATAGAGTGTCCTTACTATAAAGATAAGCGGAATTGCCTTCCGGCAAAACGGTATCTTGCATCCGGGCTCTGCGTCCGAAGCCACCAAAGCCACAGAAACCTGCGCCTATACCTCTGCGCATTCCTCTTCTCATTCCACTAAATTGTGCTCTGTCTGGACGACCGCAAGGTCCCAAACCTCTTCCCACCTGACCATCTCCAAATGGTCCTGTTCCATCACGATTAGGCATATAAACCTCCTTTAAGATTTATAAAAATTGGGTTTTTATGAACGCTGCTTTCAGTTATCTGCATTTACGACATCTGCGACAACCGCTAAGAAAGCAGTCGTTCAAGCTTAATAATTGCTTAGAATTGCAATTAGGACAGGTTAATGTTTCTGAATCAGAAGTAATTGATACAGAAAACTTGTGAAAACAGCTTTCACAATACCAATGCGACTGCTGAATGGTTACATTCCCGCCCTCTATCAGTAAGCTGCGCCCTTCTACCAAAGCAGTGGTTAATTTCTGCCTGGCTGTCTCATATATCCTGGTAAAGGTGGGTCTTGATATATTCATAGCAGTTGCAGCTTGCTCGTGAATCTGCTTTTCATAGTCTATCAGGCGTAGTGCTTCATATTCTTCCAGGTTCAGGATAACTGCCTGGCGAAGATTGGCTTTCATCCAGATGGGACGAAAGCCCTTGATGATAGGCAAATCATCCAACACACGGAATAATTTTACCCGTGGCATAACATTCCAATGTTCATTTGTTTAGTTTCCACAAAGCTTAATCTTGCCCATTGCATCTTCCGCAGCTTTAATCAGAACATACTTTGTAGGTGCGGTTGTAAGTAGCGGATGAGTGCCAATTTGATACGATACCAGTTCATAAACAGTTACGCCTTTTTGAATAGCCAGGCTGATAATATTTACTATTTCTCCGGCAGATTTTCCGCCATGAATTTCACCTCCGATTATCACCCCTGTCTTGGGAGAAACAATCAAGCTAATCCACAGCCTGGAAGCATCCGAGATACTCTCTGGATGTCTGTCCCAGTCCTCAAACTCGCCACTGATGTATTCTACTTCTGCTGCTTTGGCTGTTTGTTCAATAGCACCGCAGGAAGCAAAGACCTTACCCCCAATTTCTGTAGAAAATACAGATAGCGTTCCAGAAAATGTACGGATAAGCCCAATCTTGAACAGATTGTAGCCAAGTATCCTTGCTTCTGCCGTGGCAGTGGAAGCCAGCATTACGTTATCTGGTCTGCCGGTAATAAAACCGATGGATTCTGAACAATCTCCTACAGCAAACACATCCTTCACAGCAGTTCTCATATAGTTATCCCGCAGAATGGCATGCTTAGAGTTTGTTTCCAATCCTGCTTGTATCGCAAGCGTTGTGTTAGGGTTATATCCTATAGCCTGAATAACCAATTCTGCCGGTATTTCTGTGCCGTTAGAGAGTTTTACTCCCGTCACTTTTCCAGCAAGACCAATAATTTCTGTTACCTTTGTGGAAGTATGAAGATTAACGCCCTGTTCTCGTATGGCAGTATCGGAAAGCTTGGTAAGTTTTGGGGAAAAGGCATTAATCAGGCAGTAATCCTGCATTTCTATAAGCGAAACCTGTTTATCCTGGAATTTGGCAAGCTGTTCTGCCACTTCCACCCCGATGAAGCCACCTCCGATAATCACGATATCCTTAGCTTTATCAGTTTTTTCTTTCAGGTTTTTTATGTAGTCATAGCTTTTTTTAATGTATTCCACGCCTTCCAAATCATAGCCTTTGATAAACGTAGGTACTATGGGCACCGAACCGGTGGCAAAAACAAGTTTATCGTAAGTAATCTCTGTTCCTGCTTTGGTTCGCACCGATTTTGCTTTGAAATCTACCTCTGTAACGGTATCTATCAAAACCTCACCACCTGCTGCTACAAATGGAGCGGGACCCATCATGTTTTTGGTTACATCGCCCAAATCATGGAAAACATAAGGAATTCCACAAGGCACCAATCCCTTTTCTTCCTCTTTAATCATCAGAAAGCTCTTATCCGGATTCTGTTTTTTTCCGGTAAGTCCCGTTATAATAGCTGAGGGTCCTCCCCCAATAATAATAACATCGTAGCTTTTCATCTTAGAATTCCTTCAGCTCGTGCTTCTTATAGGCATCATAAGCGGTTTTAACGGTCATTTCCCCTGCTCCCACATATATCTTCATGGAAGTTTGTTTCAGCACCAGGGCAGCATTATTCCCCGGACCATTGCCGGTGATCAGGATATCAGGATTCATCTCGAATAGCATCTGAGCTGTCTTTGTTCCAGCACCATGTGCCACGCCTTCAATTTCTCTGTTATCGATAGCAGAGAGTTCATCTTTTTCTTCATCGTATAGCAGGATGTATTCTGTTCTGCCCAAGCGCGGGTCTATGGCAGAATCCCATCCTGTTCCTTTTGCCGTAAAAGCTATTTTCATGTTTGCTCCTTTGAAAGTATCTGTTTAATCTTAATCCAGCTTGCGCTTAGCAGCTCTGCAAGCCTACCTGTGTCATATTCCACTATGGTTTGCCCAATAGTCATAGCTGCTGTAAACGTTTCATCATATGGTAAATCGCTTAGGTGGGTTATCTTGTTCTCCTGTAAATATACCAGTATTTGCCTTGCTACATCCGGGTTAATATCTGCTTTGTTAATGATGCAGCCTGCCGGGATGTGAAAGCGGTTCACCAGTTCGTACACTCGCTTCAAATCGTGCAACCCGGAAACGCTTGGTTCTGTAACCAAAACCACAAAATCTGCGCCGGATAAAGATGAAACCACCGGACAGCCTATCCCCGGAGAGCCATCCACGATAATCCAGGCTTTTCCTGTTTCTTCAGCTATCTGCTTAGCTTCCTTTTTTACCCTGGCTACCAGCTTTCCAGAATTATCTGCTCCGCTTTTCAGCCTGGCATGCACCATTACATTGCTCGCTTTGGTGGCGGAAATATACAGTTTACCCACATTTTCTTCCACCATTGTTATTGCTTCAACCGGACAAATACGGGCACAATAGCCACAACCCTCGCAGTTGATAGCAGATATTTCGTAACCGCTTTCAGCTATATCAATTGCGTCAAAGCGGCATATAGCTGCACAGCGACCACACTTAATGCATTTCTCACTATTGATTTCAGCAGTATAACCGCTAAAGAAATCTTCTTCCGTTTTCACCACAGGCTGCATCAGCAGATGCATATCAGCAGCATCCACATCGCAATCTGCCACCACAACTTCATTGCCACCCAGCATAGCAAAAGATGCCGTTAGGGAGGTTTTGCCTGTTCCACCCTTACCGGAAATCACTACAATCTCTTTCATAAGTGCCTCTCTTGCATGCGGGTTATATATTGAGCAATCACTTTCAGTTGCTCTGCAAATTCCTGATGCTGCGGGTAAACCAGCTCACCTTTAGAATAAAGCTCGGCTATTCGTCTGTCATTAGGAAGCTTTGCCAATACCTGAATGCTCTCACTTTCGCAATAGTGGAAAACTTCATTATTGCCAATCCCAAAGCGATTTACTACCGCCACGAAGTCCTTGTGCAATTCCCGCATGGTTTCTATTGCCAGCTTCAGATCGTGCAATCCAAAGGGAGTTGGCTCGGTGATAAGGATCACCAAATCTGCCTCCTGAGTTGCTTTAATTACCGGACAAGAGGTTCCCGGAGGCGCATCGTAAAGCTTTAGATAGTTTGTGGCGAAATTCTTTTCCACGTAATCCAGTGTATTAGCAATCAAGGGGACTGCCTGTTCCTGACCAATATCCAGCCTGCTTTCCACAAATGATAGCTTTCCGGTTTCGTATTGCTTCAATTCTCCCATTTTTACGGCTTGCATTGGTAAAGCCTGTGCAGGGCATAGCTCACTGCAGGCATGGCAACTGTGGCACAGCTCCGGAAATACCATCACCATGCTTCCCAGCTTCATCACAGAGTGATAGTTGCAAACTTCCTGGCATTTTCCGCAGAGGGTGCAAGCCGCTTTATCCCATTCTGGAATCATCTTAAACATATCCTGCTGGTGGATAAGCATTCCGTGGATGAATAATCCTGAATTAGGCTCTTCCACATCCAGGTCTATAAGCACAACCGGATATTGCTCTGCAAGATACATGGCTAAATTGGTGGAAAGAGTTGTTTTACCTGTTCCGCCCTTTCCGCTGGCTATGGCAATTTTCATTTCTTCGTGTGCCTTAGTGGTCGCAGAGATTGTTTCCCGATTTAAGCTCGGACTTTATGTACATTTCCACAAGCTCTTTTAATGGGATATCTGGAACTCCAATGATAACTTCGATATTGTTCTCTGCAAATAGCGTTTGGGCTTTCACACCCATGCCACCGGCAATAATGGTTTCACAACCCAGGTCTCTAAGAAACTTTGGATGAGAGCCCGGTTCATGCGGAGGAGGGGTTATCCACTCTTCCTTCATAATTTTACTATCTGTTACACTATAGATAGCAAATTTCTCGCAATGCCCAAAATGGGCACTCAACACGTTGTTGGTAGTAGGTATCGCAATTTTCTTGTTCATGTACTGTCTCCTTATTTAGAGCTTTTGTAACTCTTACGTTTAGTCCTTCATCTGCATTGAATGCCAGCCTTTAGCAATATATTGTAAGATTATGCATATCAATACGTAACGCTATAATTTAGATCACTTTCAAAAGAACATATGCTCATTTTAATAGAGCTGTTAAACTGTCAATGAAATTCTGAAAAATTTGGTATCTCGAACGCATCTTTAGCCCGCTATAAATCGGGTGATCGACTCCCCGAACCCCAACTTTTACTCGACTTATGTAAGGCCAGAGTGAACATAAATTGGTTGTTGACCGGAGAGGGGACTACGCAAATAACTCAAGATTTCGATGGCTGGATGAAGGAAAAATTGGAGCAGCGGATGAAGGTCGTCGACAGCAAGACTGGGCTAATCCAATCCCCCACAATAGATTATACTCGCACAATTACGCTGCCGATTGTTGGCGAAATTTCCGCGGGGCCGAGAGAGGACGTCATAGACTGCCGGAGTTTGGGCGAGACCGTAGAGGTGCCCAGAACGCTCGCACCCGGAAATGATAATAACTACATAGCTTTCAGGGTTAACGGGCATAGCATGGAGCCCAATATCCTGCATGAGGACATTGTGATCATCAAACAGAGCATCGACTGGGATAATGCCAATGGAAAGGTATGTGCGGTTCGTGCCAGTGACGGAGTCACACTCAAGAAAGTGGTACTCGATCCGGCTAATAGTCGTATTATTTTACAGCCATTTAATATGGACTATGACGTCCAGATTATAGACCCGGATCAGGGTTTGGAATTAATCCTCATCGGGAATTTGTCACTTCAGATGCGGCTTTTCAAAATCGATTGATTTCTGGCAAACCCTCGTTTGTCCAAGTCCAGTCCAAAAAAAGCGCTATTTGAAGTTTTCGGTGACACAAAGACGTCCAAATACGTCCAAAACAGGCGATGTCCAAGTCCGAAACAAGTCCATCATATTTCCCCACCACATAAGGACTTATCCCCATTTGTCCAAGTGAAAGAAGCTTGAAGCTTTGGGTGACACATTACAGCTGGAATGACGGACGGAATTTATACTGGTTACCCACTTGATATGGAAGAGAGCCAAAAAAAATCCATAAATCGTTCTTGACAGAAACTGATGAATAATTAAAGGGGTAGAAGGAGCGTGTAGCTCTACAAAATATCAAACTGAGGAATAGGTTTTGGAAACATTGGAATCCAAGGCCCTGGCAGAAAATCTAGCCGTTACCAGGGTGGCAGAGATTACACTGGACGATGAGGCTAAGTATTTATTGTCTTGCACTACTGGTAGTCACGGCATCAACCAGCGTTGCTCGAATTTTCTGAATGAATTGTATCATCCCTTTGTAAATCCCGAAGTGGCCTTATCCTTGATGCGGCAAAGCATCTTGGGAGATTTGTGGTTCTATACTCAGGGTGAGGATAAAAACCGGAAGTTTCTGGCCATCCTGGCCATGTTTGAACGCATTGATAATGCTTGCCAGAGCGCGGCTCATAAAAGAAGGGTTATCCAGGAATATCTGGATTTTCTGGGTGCGATAACGGATCATGGCGGCATTCCGGTTGATTCGTTTAATGAGGTGTTTTCCAAACTCCAAAGCTGGGTGAGTAGCAATCCGCAGCAATGCCTTGAGATCAGCGGTTCATTTCGAAAAAGCCTTTCCCGCTGTGCACCGAATGATCCTCAGGCTTTTGCACTGATCCAAAAACTGCTGATCCAAAATCTGGAATTTTGGCAGCAAGCATTGGATATAGAAAAGTGGTGTCTTGCCGAGGGGGGAAAGTATCAGCTTGATAATGATCAGCTTAGCAAGGATATAGGCGAGGAATTCTACCGGAATTGGTTCCAGGTAATTTCACATGCCACTCAGCTTCAGTACCTTATGCCGGTGCCAGCTTATAGTGATGTGGCTGCCCGCTACCGTGAAGTGCAAAAGGACTTCAGCACTCTTTCCGGAAGAATTCACTATATTTTCTTATTGCTCCGGATGGAGGGAATGGCGGAACTACGTGATCATCTGCTGTGGGATTTGAATCGGCAATTGGCTGATCTTGGCGGCTTGGAAGCTGATAAGGTATTGGAACTCCTGGATTCGGTTTTCTCAGCTTTGCAAGAATTTTCCTTCAGTCACAGAAGCATCGTGCTGGATTGTGCGCTGTCCCTGGGGAAAACTTTGCTAAGTGGGAACCAGGAAGAGCTTTCAGAAAGATTTAGACAAAAATACATTGCCCTGGGTTTCACTCCTCCCGGTGAGATTAGAATAGGCACAGATTGGCAATTGGAAGTGGACAAAAATCACATCAAGCACATCCGTGTAAGCTTGGCACTAATAGCCATAAATCCTCTCAAGAATAAGGATTTGCTGTCGCACCTCACCATCAGTCTGCACCGTCTGGGCATTTTTGTATCGGACACCGATCTCTTTCAGAAGGATGTTTCTGCATTTCTGAATGCCGATATCAAACCACTGGTAATCCAGGTGAAGCATCTGCTGCGGCTCTTTCCGGTGTTCTTCAATGAAATCGGTGCCGAAGGTGAAATCCGTGATAGCAGCACATCTCTGGATGAGCTTTCGCATCGCAAAGACCGGCTCATCCATTTCTTCCGTAAACAGGTGCACACCGAAAGCAACAACACCCATATCAACCTGATCAAGCAAATCCTGAATTATTGGATTGATCTTAATCCCTTGCATCTGAAGGGGATCATTCCTCAGGATGTGGCGCTGTATATCAAGGTGCCCGATGCGCTTACCCAGGAACAAAGCCAAGCTGTGAATGCCTTCCTGAATCTGAATGAACTAACCGTGGACGAATTGCTGGGCATGTCTTGGCAAAGGGTGCAGAGCCTTTTCGACGGGCTTCCGGAAGACATTTGCCACAAACGCTTCAAGCATCTGCTCTATTGCCATTTCCTGCTGAAAGACAAGTATAATCTCGATCCCTACGACATCGTAAAATTCCTTTCCAAATACAATTTCTTCGATGCCCGCGAGCAGAACCGCTTGCGTACCAGCCTTATCCGCAAAGACTATGAATCCTCCATCCGCCAGATGCTGGGGTATATAGGAAATCTTAGCCAAACAATCCTCGATCCCAAGCCCACCACCAGTTGGGAAAATATCTATTTCAAGCGTCACATCGCTGCCGGTATTCCTTCCATGTATGGCACCTACCGTGAGGCCAAACTCGAGGCTGTGGGGATGATCTTCCGGCTGGAGAATGTGATCCGCAAGCTCTTTGAGAATAGCATCAATCAGCTTAATTTGCATTATGTAACCGGAAAGACCTTGCTGCGAATCATGCGCATTCTGGAGCTTTATGACTATGCAATGCGCCAGGAGATGGTTACCAATGATGCTTTCAGCTCTGCTTTGCAGATGCTTAGCTCTGCCACCCATCTCACCAATCTCTCGCTGGACCAATATCTGGACATCTTCAATCTTCTGAAGGACAGCGTGAATGAGATCATCAGCGAATATTTCTATCGCTTTTACGACAAAGGCCTGATGATGCAAAAACAAGAGCACAAAACCAAGGAAGCCAGAGAGAAATTCGCTGAGGAGTTCTATCGCAATCTACTTTCGGGTTCTTTTATTGTGCAGGGGTTGGATAGTTTTGTCACACAGATCTTGCAAAGTCTCTCGGAGATGAAGAATCTCTTTGCGCCGGCGGATATTCCACGGGTGATGTCCTACGATCCTGACAAGCTGTTTTTCCATCTCAGTACCCGCAATTCCCGCATCGAGAACCAAGTGTTGCTTGGCTCCAAGGCCTATTTCCTGAAGCGCATGTACCAGTATGAATTTCCCATCCCCACTGGTTTTGTGATGACCACCGAGCTCTTTCGCAATCGCAATATCATCAATACTCATCCAGAGATTTCCTCCGAATTCGATGCTCTTCTGCTGCAGAATCTGAATAAACTGGAACACAGCACCGGACTGGTATTTGGTGATCCACAAAGACCGCTGCTGATTTCGGTGCGTTCCGGTGCGCCTATGAGCTTGCCTGGTGCCATGGATACCTTCTTGAATATCGGTATGAATGACGACATTACCCTCAAAATCTCTCAGCGGCCAAATTACGGCTGGACTGCCTGGGATTGCTATCGTCGGCTGATCCAAAGCTGGGGTATGGCATTTGGGATCAATCGTGACCTTTTTGATGAAGTGATTATCAAATACAAAAAGAAGTATAACGTAAAGCAGAAAACCCAATTTTCCCCAGAACAGATGCGACTGATGATCGACGACTACAAGGAAGTTCTATCCCGCTTTGGCATCGCTCTGGAGCAAGATCCCTTCACCCAACTCTATAAATCCATCTCCCATGTGCTGGATAGCTGGAATACCGAGCGTGCCATTTCTTATCGCAAGAAACTCCACATTGCCGATGAATGGGGAACAGCCGTGATCGTGCAAAAAATGGTTTTGGGCAATATATCTTTGGATTCTGGAACGAGAGTGCTGTTTACTCATGCACCCTGGAACCCTGAGCCTGGGATATGCCTGAATGGGGACTTCACCCTGTGCAGTCAGGGTGAGGACGTGGGGGCGGGATTGGTGCATCCTCTGCCCATCTCTGAGGCCCAGCGTCTTCAGAATCAATCTGCTGCCGAGCTGTCTTTGGAAAAGGATTTCCCTGCCATTTACAACCGCCTCTGCCGCTATATCAACCAATTGATAGTGGATAAAAACTACCCTCATCAAGAGATGGAATTCACCTTTGAAGGTTCTCAGGCGGATCAGCTTTTCATCCTGCAAACCCGCAACCAGGTGATCCACAAAGCACCGGAATACAATGTCCTTGGCACCCTGAACGCCATCGCCATGCGTATTGGAACGGGAATTGGGATCAGCAAGGGAGCAGTAAATGGCATCATCGTGATTTCCAAGCATGATATTGCCAGATTTGCCAATTCTGGAGCAGCTCTCATCCTGGTGAGGCCAGATACTGTGCCCGATGACATGGAATTGCTCTTCGATTGCCAAGGCTTGCTAACCTCCAGAGGCGGAGTAACTTCTCATGCTGCGGTGACCGCTACGCGTTTGGGACTGATCGGAATCGTTAATTGCAAAGACCTCGTGGTGAATGAAAGCAATTCCACCTGCACAATCGGCGAAAAGCATTTCCAGGCAGGGGATAAGATCACTTTGGATGCCACCAGCGGCAACATCTATCCGGGATATCAAAAATTGCAAAGTGTACATAGTTTAAAATAACATAAAAAAAAGGAGACCAGACACATGAATCTGAGCTTACGAAGCAAGAGACTACTGGGTATCAATGGTTTGGGGAGGATAGGCAAGCTATTGCTGTGGAACCAGATCCACCTGAGACACTTTGAGGGGATCATCGTAAATTGCGGCCGGGAAATCGGCAAAGACCTGGATGACCTGATCCAGGTGATCGAAACGGACAGTACATATGGCTCCCTCCACAAGTTCCTCTTTGGCATGGTGGGCCGCAAAGCTGAAATCAAAATTCTGGATAAGGACACACCCATTCTGGAAATTGAGGGCATGCCTGTAAAAATATTGCGCACTGCCCGCGATCCCAAAGATATCAATTGGCTGAATGAAGGCGTACGCGTAGTAGTGGACTGCACTGGCAACTTCCTGGATCCCACGGTAACTGTGGAATCCGGAAAGTCCTGTCTGCGTGGGCACCTGGAAGCTGGTGCTTTGAAAGTGATCTGCAGCGCACCCTTTAAAGTAAAATCCGGAATCAACAATGCTACCGATGCCAAAACTATGATTTATGGCATTAATCACCTGGATTTTAACCCCCGTGAACATCACATTATCTCAGCAGCATCATGCACTACCACTGGCCTTGCACATATGGTTAAGCCCCTTTTGGAAAATGAAGTTACTTCACGAATTGTTACAGCTTCTATGAGCACCATTCATGCCTCCACCAATACCCAATCCATTTTGGATAGCGTTCCCAAAGCGGCGGCCACTGACCTACGCAAGTCTCGCAGCGTATTGAATAATATCATTCTATCCACCACCGGGGTCACCAAAGCTCTGGAACTGGTATTGCCCCAGATCAAGCACATCGGTTTTATGGCCGATAGCGTTAGGATCCCCACCACAACTGTGTCGCTGATCAATCTCAATGTTACTTTCCACACCCGTATGGATGAGCTGGGTGAACCCTGCATTAGCCGCAAAGTGATCAACCATCTCTATCGGGATGCGTCTTTAGGTGCGCAAAAGGACTTGCTGGTATATAGCGAGCGGCAAAATGTGTCGGCCGATATCATCGGTTCTATGGCCGCAATCACTATCGAAGCCCATGAAACCCACACCCGCACTGGTTTCATCGATATCCCTCCCGAAGCCTTAGGCGCTTCATACAAGGGTGAAGCAGTACAAATGCCGGTGACCCATGCCAAAATCTTCGGCTGGTATGATAACGAACTTGGCTCCTATGTGAACTGCCTCTCCAAGCTGTGTAACCACATAGAAAGCAATACGATGTAAGGTGGAACTTCCAGGATTAGACACGTCCTCGTGTCGAACGAAACGGAGTTTCGTAAAACCAGGCAAGCGACTCTGTCACTTTGCAAACGAGGACGTTTGCAATCCTGTAATGCTTGTTCTTGCGATGTCCAAGCCATGCCCATGCATTTGCCTGGGAAGCGCATGGGCACCGCGCAAGAAAGCTATATGTATCAATACGATATGTGATATGTGCTATAGGTATTTACTCTAATGAATCACCCGGAGCGAGAATAATTGCCTGATATCCCAATTCTGCCAGCCTGGACTGGAATACCTGCGGATCTGCTTTTATGATTTCAAAGGTATTATAGTGCATGGGGATGGCGCAGCGGGGCTGGATCATCTTAACTGCTTGTGCGGCATCGCTGATGTCCATGGTGTAGTTTCCGCCGATGGGCACCAGCAGATAATCGACCTTGTGCATCTCTCCGATCAGCTTCATGTCGCCAAAAAGCCCGGTATCACCACAATGGTAGATGCACTGGCCATCGATATTCATCACCACTCCTGCTGCCAGACCGGCATAGAGGCCATCTGGTGTCATTGAGCCATGCAATGCTTGCACCAGCTTCACGAGGCCAAAGGGAAATTCAAATGCACCGCCGATCTGCATGGCATGGGTCTTGTAGCCCTTTTTGGAGATATAATTGGCCAGTTCACTAACGCAGATGAAAACCGTTGATATCCAGAATTAAATGGAACATTAAGATTCGTGTTATGAGTGGTATTGCTCACGGATACACTATTCATCAAAATAGATTGATTGTTATCAATAGTAATAAGATTTGTACTATTTCCAACCAAATTGGTTACGTAATTTTGCTGGTCTACGGAACTGAATTTAAACATATTTACTCTGTCACCATTATACAAGTATCCTAATAATGCACGGGCTGTCCTTTGAAGATTCCCGGATACCCCTGCCATCGATCCTGAGTTATCCAGCGCAACAACCACATCAATTCCATCATCATAAACAGTGAAACCGGGACCATTGAGACCATCAAAACCATCTCGGATATTTGCTCCATTATAGGCGAAATGCAGCACTCCATTATTGCCAATATCAACAAGGATATCATAATCTCCCACACTTGATGTGGTTATAACAGGAGTGCTGGAAAACCATACTCCGTCATTATCCGAAGTTCCAGATACCTGACAGATAATTGTATTCAAAGCAGATATATTCATTCCATCAGTATAATCCTGATCCTCAACAATGTAAACCGTAAGAGGAGTATTCTGGGGGCAGTTTGTGACTTTCACATGAACCGGATCTCCGATCCGATACATATTCTTATCCCGACCTTCTGGAGGGTTGGATACCCCAGCGCTGATTACCTGGGGTGTGAAATAAAGACCACTGTCTGAATAGGCTTTGTCTATTACTAACTGATTCGATGGTGTTGAATTCCTCATGAGGATATTGTAGAAATACCTGGGTTTGTATCTTAGAGGTTCGGTTGGGGAAACATCGTTAATTAGTGCATCAACTAGTGTCATGTCAAGCTTGACAAGACGTAAGGGGTAGAAATAGTTGTCTCACAAAGTGAGGTGATTATGATTAAGTACAAGATTACGTTATCAAAAGATGAAA
>JAQVMI010000348.1 GCA_028703735.1 Candidatus Cloacimonadota bacterium
CTTTTACTCTTTGTAAAATTAAAAACTCTTTTCCATAAAGAAAGAAGTGCTTTATAACGAAAATGGAGAATACTTTGAAATTCTTTTTTTAACACAGAGAAAAGCTTCAGAAAAGCAGAGGTTTTTTATAACAAAGAGTAAAAGAGGAAAGAGGAAAAAAGAGTAGCCATGAGAGTGGTTGTTATAGCAAAAATGGAGAAGAAGCTGAAGATTTCTTTTTTAAAACACAGAGAAAAGCAGAGAAAAGCAGAGTTTTTTACGACGAGTAAAAAAAGAGCCATGTATTTAAGTGAGATTCATCTTTCTTTTTCTTTTTTTCTCTTTTCTCTTTTACTCTTTGTAAAATTAAAAACTCTTTTCCATAAAGAAAGAAGTGCTTTATAACGAAAATGGAGAATACTTTGAAATTCTTTTTTTAACACAGAGAAAAGCTTCAGAAAAGCAGAGGTTTTTTTACAAAGAGTAAAAGAGAAAAGAGGAAAAAAGAGTAGCCATGAGAGTGGTTGGTTATAGCAAAAATGGAGAAAAAGCTGAAGATTTCTTTTTTTTAACACAGAGAAAAGCTTCAGAAAAGCAGAGTTTTTTACGACGAGTAAAAAAAAGAGCCATGTATTTAAGTGAGATTCATCTTTCTTTTTTTCTCTTTTCTCTTTTACTCTTTGTAAAATTAAAAACTCTTTTCCATAAAGAAAGAAGTGCTTTATAACGAAAATGGAGAATACTTTGAAATTCTTTTTTAACACAGAGAAAAGCTTCAGAAAAGCAGAGGTTTTTTATAACAAAGAGTAAAAGAGAAAAGAGGAAAAACGAGTAACCATGAGAGTGGTTGGTTATAGCGAAAATGGAGAAGAAGCTGAAGATTTCTTTTTTTAAACACAGAGAAAAGCAGAGTTTTTAACAAGGAGCAAAAAGAGCCATGTATTTGAGTGAGATTCATATATCTTTTTCTTTTATTCTCTTTTCTCTTTTACTCTTTGTAAAATTAAAAACTCTTTTCCATAAAGAAAGAAGTGCTTTATAACGAAAATGGAGAATACTTTGAAGTTCATTTTTAACACAGAGAAAAGCTTCAGAAAAGCAGAGTTTTTAACAAGGAGCAAAAAGAGCCATGTATTTGAGTGAGATTCATCTTTCTTTTTTTCTCTTTTCTCTTTTACTCTTTGTAAAAAAATACTCTTTTTCATGAGAGTGATGAAAGTAAGCAAAATGAAATGAGTTAGATTATGATATACCCAGTATTACAAAAAGTCCTTTGCGAATCTGAGTTTCTTACCCAGATAGCCCATCTTCCGCTTAGGGAGAAATCGTACCAGCTTTATCATCTGTCTCAAAGTGCCAGAGCACTTGTGGCAGCTCATCTGTGGCAGCAGAGCAAGAAAAATCTGATCATTATCTCGCAGGATGATATTATTGCAGAGGATGTTTGGGACGATCTTTGCGCTTTGATTGGGAAGGAAAACGCCCATTATTTACCGGATTACGAGATTTTACCCTATGAAGAGCGATCTCCGCATTACAGCATACGGGCTACGCGTATGGAGAGCTTACTACATGCCCTGAATCAGGATAAACCCGCAATTTTCAGCTTATCCATTCGCTCTTATGGCAGATATCTTCCGTCCCGCAGTAATCTGGAAAAACATGTGTTGCATTTGCATCAGGGCATGGAGTGCGATCCCGGGGATTTGCTGCAAAAGCTGCAAAACATGGGCTACGATATAGAGTATCAGGTAAACAAAGTATATCAGGCTGCTCATCGGGGAGGGATAATTGATGTATTTAGTCCGCCTTCCTTATCACCGGTGCGTTTGGAATTCTGGGGAGATGAGATTATCAGCATGCGTTTATTTTCCACAGCTACACAACGCAGCATAGCGGGAGACATCAATCAGCTAACCCTTATTCCTGCCCGAGAGCTGTGTCTGGATGATATAAACAGCGGTTCACCCATAATCTCCAAAATACGACAGAAAGGCTTTTTTGAAGGTATAGAAAACTATTATCCTTTGTTATGCGATAACTTGCAACTGTTTGCAGATTACTTTCCGGCTGAAAATCGCTGCCTTATCTGGAACAATTACATTTACATCCAGGAAGAATATGAAGCCCTGATGGAGCAAACCTTAGGCGCATATATCAAAGAGGCAAAGCATCATACCAAAGCCAGGTTACCACGCCCGGAAACCTTGATGGCAGATGAACCGGCTCTTGCCAAAATAAGCCAGGCTTCAGAGAATTTATACCTGTCTCAAAGTGAATTTGTGCTACCCTTTGTTACCCAAAATCACAGGGCACCCTTCGAATCTCAACCCACTTTCGATGCAGATTTAAGCTTATTGGCAGAAAGCCTGGAGACAAGTGCACTTCAAGGCTGGAACAATGTGCTGCTTTTCGATAATTCCAGCCAGGCAAAACGGATGCTGCTTAGCCTTAACCACAACCATCAGCAAGCTAACCTGCCCGAACCCTATGAATCTCATATAGGAGTTTTGCACGAAGGATTCAGTATTCAGGATTGCAAGCTGAACCTGTGGACAGATCACGAGATTTTTAACCGCTATAAACGCAAACGCTATGCTCCACGTTATTCACCCGGAGAAAGCATAGTAGATTATGAAAACCTGAAGCCGGGTGATTATGTGGTGCACGTAGATCATGGCATAGGGGTTTTTGAGGGACTAAAGATCATCAAGCTGGATGGCTCGGATGTGGAATGCCTGATGCTTCGCTATGCTGATGATGATAAGGTTTATGTGCCAACCTTTCAGCTTTCCCTGGTTTCGAAGTATATTGCCGAAGAAGGTGCCAGCCCCAAGCTAAACAAACTTGGCAGCGCAAAATGGAGTGCTACCAAACATCGTGCCACACAACAAATAGAGCTGATTGCAGCAGACATTGTAAAGCTATATGCCATACGCTCCAGCAGAACCGGTATTGCTCACAAACCAGATAGTGAATGGCAAAAAGAGCTGGAAGAATCCTTTATCTACGAGGATACGCCAGATCAAACCAGAGCCACCCGCGAGATTAAAGATGATATGGAGTTACCTGCTCCCATGGAGCGGTTACTTTGTGGAGACGTAGGTTTTGGAAAAACAGAGGTGGCAATCAGGGCTGCCTTTAAAGCTGTTTGTTCGGGCTACCAAGTGGCTGTTTTAGCTCCCACAACTCTTTTGGTGGAACAGCATTGGCGGGTTTTTAGAGAGCGTTTGGCTCAG
>JAQVMI010000349.1 GCA_028703735.1 Candidatus Cloacimonadota bacterium
AAAGGGTGATGAACCGCTAAAATTCTTGCTTTCGTCAATCACGTATATACCTCTATCCAGCGAAACCATTCGGCTTATTAATGCTTCCGAAAGCTGGCTCTGGTTACCTTGATTATCAATCGCACTAATGCAGTAATAATAATATTCCTCTGTGCTGGTAACATCTGTATCGGTATAGGATGTTTGCGGAGAGGGAACCGTGGCAATCAGCAAGCTTGTCCCCTGTGATCCCAAACTGCGGTAAACCTTGTAGCTTGCAATATCAAGCTCTGGATTGGCTGTCCAGGTGATAGTAATGGCTCCCGTACCGGGAGAATCGATCAAAACACTTGGAGTTGTGGGTGTAGAAAGAGGTGTTCCACCAGAAAATATGCGAACAGCAGAGTAACCGGCTTCACTCACAGCGGCGACAGCAATATTGTAGAATTGCCCTTCAATAAGCCCACTGATGGTGCATTGGTTTCCATTCACATTTTGCCAAAAGATCATGGAATCTGTACCGGTACCATAATACACAGCATAGTGGCTTACCTCCGGATCAGGAGAAAAGCTCCACTGTGCGAAAAGAGAATTCCCTGTCCCTGTGTCATGAACGCTCACTGCCGGTACAGGTATGGGTTGATTTGCAAATACAGCCGTAGTTGCAGTGGCTGCACGCACAATTTCGGATGCATACATAAAATCCAGGTGATCGATAATGTCGTTACTCGTATGGTAATAAGGGTTTATGTATCTTTCAAAAAAGAACACGGCATCAAACCCGTTTTGCGAAAAGATAATACTATCAGAACCGATGTCCAAATCTCCCATGATAGGTTGATAGGCACTGTAGTCATCCGAAATGCGGATTGCCTCTGCGCAAAATTCCTCAGAACCCGTGTAAGGCACCACCAGAAACTCGGTGCTTGTTTGCTGATTTATGGAAATCATATCCAAATTCACCATCAGCCTGATATTATGGTTTTCGCTGATAGCATAGTCGCAATATTCCTCAGATCCCCATCCCCATCCCTCTTCAGCACTAATGGCTATGAAGCGGATAGTACACTTGGGCTGATATCCTGCAATCTTCATCACTCTTGCCATTTCCAGCATCCCCGCTGTGCCACTGGCATTATCATCCGCTCCCGGAGCAAAGACCATGGAACCAGCCTCTGGGTTTTGGGAATCATAATGCGCTCCCACAATAATGTAGATCTCGGGGTACAGAGATCCCGGGATGGTTGCGATCACATTGTATTGTGTAGTTCCATAATGTGGATATTCCTGCATCCAGGTGTTTGTAAAACCATAGCTTTCAAACTGATCCTGAATCCAACCGGCGATCTCAAAATGATTATCGGCAAGTGCGAAACGGGTTTGATAATCTTGCAGATGCTGTACATGAGCCTCTAAAGTGTCAGCATTGATCAGGGGTAATAGATTCATGATATCCGTAACCGGTTCATGGTTTTGGGAGTATAGCACTCCAAGCGTGATTATTAAAGCAAGCAGAAAGCAAACTCTTTTCATCATGACTCCAATATGAAATATTTAGACAAAGCATGTTCTGTCTGTAACTATAGTAATTCATCCAAAAGCTGGTTAAGCAGAGAGTCAACAAAGTAATTGTCAAAGGTAATCAGCTCAATAAATCATAATCTAATCACTTTCTTTTGTGTGGCAATAACTATTTCTACTATTCGCAAGAAAAGGACAAGTACATGCTTTATTCTTTGCCGGTAAACTAAAGCTGATGAAAGCGCATAAATTGCGCAGGCTGTTTCCAATTGTGAGCACTTAGCCCTTATCTCTCAATTTGAATACCAGTTCTTTCACCTCATCCACCAATTCATCCGGTAACAAGGGCTTATTTAGCAGCTTATCCACTTTTACTCCTGCCACTCTTGTTTGAATGTGTTTATCGCAAAAACCTGTGTATAGAATAATTGGGATTTGGTGTATGGCATTAATCTTTTCTGCAAGCTGGATTCCATCCAATCCCGGCATGGTTATATCGGCAATAATCAGATCGAAGGATTCGGGATTTGCTGCATAGGCTTCCAAGGCTTCTGTGCTATCACTAAAGGCTTGAACTTCGTAGCCGCTGTTACTTAATGCCGTAGCAAACAGTTCTGCCAAAGCCGCCTCATCATCCACCATCATCAGTCTTGCAGAAATGAAGGGATAGATGGTTTTATTTTCTATAACTTCCACAGTATCCACATGATCGGACACCGGTAAATATATGTTTACCCTGCAGCCGTATCCCACTGTGCTTTCTATGCTTATAAACCCTTCGTAACCGGTGATAATTCCATGTACAATGGACAAGCCCAATCCGGTTCCTTCGCCCAAACCTTTGGTGCTGAAATATGGATCAAATACCCGTGAAATTATATCCTCTGATATACCCCTTCCAGTATCGGAAACCAACAGATGCAGATAATCTGCTTCCAGTTTTACAGCCTGATCCAAGCCAATAAGCTCAAATCCATGGATTTCGGTAAGCTTTATGCTAAGGATTCCTCCATCGGGTCGCATAGCATGATAGGAATTTGAGGAAAGGTTCATTAATACTTGTTGCATTTCGTTTGGGTCTGCCACTGTATAGCTGAAGCTGCAAATATCAGATTCTATGCTTATCTTGGTGGGAATTGAGGCGCGGATCATGGGAATAGTATCCTCTATAACATCTGCCAAAACTATGGGTTTACGGTTTATCTCTGTTTGACGGCTAAAAGTAAGTATTTTACCAATCAGGCTTTTTGCCCTTAAGCAGGCTTTCAAAGCCTCATCAAGATCGTTCCTTGCCTCGGGTTCATTATCAATTTTACCCGCTGAAAGGGCAATATAGCCTGCAATTATGGTAATAATGTTGTTAAAATCGTGGGCAATCCCACCTGCCAGAGTTCCGATGGATTCCATTTTTTGGGATTGGCGTAGCTTGATCTCCAGGGATTTCAGTTCGCTGATATCGCGGGTAATAAACACCAGCTTATTGGGCGTTGTATCTGCATCACAGATTACAGAGGCACTTATCAAAGCAGGAAAATGCTGTCCTTCCGCATCCACAAGGTTTAATTCCAGATTTTTCACATAGCTGCAAGAACGAAGCTCGGTAATCAGATTAATCAGGCTATTGGTGTTTTGTTCTGGGGCAAGCTCCAAAATGGATGCGCCTCTATCGGTTAACTCGGCTTCACTATCCACAGCTACCAGGCGTAAA
>JAQVMI010000350.1 GCA_028703735.1 Candidatus Cloacimonadota bacterium
AGATTTATCACCCACTAAAATGCTCTCGGCAAGGTTCTGCTGCTTTGCCAGAATTGCTGCATCAAGCACAGATTCTGTTTGAGCTGCTGCAATTACCACATTGCCTTTACGTTTACTTTGCACATGGCTTATCATCTCAGAGAAATTCTTGAACATAGCTAAAGCTCCTTCTATCTTCTGTATTAATAATAGTTATCTATAAATTCATCTACAAAGGCATCTTCTTCTGGCTTAATGTCATGCAGAATTTTCTTCAAGGCTTCCTTTTGTATCTGGCGCACACGCTCTCGGGAAAGACCCATCACCTCTGCTATTTGAGCAAAATTACGAGATTTATGAGATTCGTTTATCCCGAAATACGTTCTTATAATATCTGCTTCCCGGGGTTCCAGTTTCCCGATAGCATTTTGGATGCGTTGTTGCATGCGCTCCAGATAGTAAAGGCTTTGAGGATCTGACGCCCGATGGTCTATTAACAGGTCTTTGGTACTATAATCCTGAAAATCATCTGTGGAGATAATCTCGTCGAAAGAACTGGTTTCGGGCAATTGCTCTTTTAGGTGATCAATAATCTTACCTGTGGTCTGCATGCGTTCGCTTAATTCATCGGTAGTGGCGATCTCGCCGGTTTCAGAATAAATTCTATCCGAAGTTGCTTTCACTCTATGCGCTGCACTGGCTTTGCCCAAGGGAACCCTGATTAAAGAACTTTTTTCGCTTACAGCCAGCATTATTCGTTGTTTTATCCACCAGATTGCATAGGATATTAGCTTTATATCCTTATCGGGATCGAATTTTTCTATAGCTTTAATTAAGCCAATATTTCCTTCGCTAATCAATTCGGATAAAGATAAGCCTCTGTTCTGGTAGCGGGAGGCAATTTTAACCACGAACTTCAGATTACTCTGAATAAGCTTATTCATCGCCTCTGCATCACCCTCGCGAGCTTTTATGCCCAGCTCATGTTCTTCTTCTCGCGTAAGGGTTTTATACTTGGAGATTTCTCCCAGATAATTCTGTAAAGCTTTGTCAGAAAATACACTCTCTCTGCGGTTCATTTTCTTCCTACCCCCACTTCCCTAAAAAGTAAGCACCTTGCGGGGATTAATAGCCTTGCCCTTTAGG
The DNA here is from genome assembly GCA_028703735.1 of Candidatus Cloacimonadota bacterium. Classification (GTDB taxonomy): domain Bacteria; phylum Cloacimonadota; class Cloacimonadia; order Cloacimonadales; family Cloacimonadaceae; genus Cloacimonas. The sequence goes on from JAQVMI010000350.1 coordinate 1,126, forward strand.
CGGTATTCAAAATGCAGATGAGATCCTTGGGCATTACCGGTTGAACCAACGGTAGCAATTTGCTGACCCTTTTTTACAACATCGTTCACGCTTACCAGGTTTTTCTCGTTATGTGCATAAACAGTCATCACAAAATCTGGATGCTCTATCACAACAACATTACCATAGGAGCCCTGAACTCCAGAATAGACCACTGTTCCATCCAAAACTGCATAAATAGGAGTTCCGCTTTTTGCCCCCAAATCTATACCCTTATGAGGACGTCCATTCCGCAAACCGTATTCCGAAATAACCCTTCCTTCTACCGGCATAAACAAATCACTGCGTATCTTATCGCGTTTTTGCAGCTCTTCATCGTTCATAACTTCAGTTTTTACAGAGCTTCCCTGGGGGCGTGGCTTACCTGCAAGATATATCTTCTGCCCAACGCTGATTTCGTTGGAGCTTAAATTGTTTAGTTTCTTTAGTTCGTCCACCGTCATCCCGTTGTTTGTAGCAATTCGGAAAAGAGTATCTTTCTTTTGAACTACATAAACCCGCTCTATTACAAGTGTATCTGCCTGCACAACAGTTGGAGCAGGTGAAGGAATCGGCTTTACTGCTTTTTCCGGATTATCCTCAGGTGTATGACCAGCAGGATCTTTAATTATCACTTTATTCCCGGGGTATATTGGAACAGAGCTATCAGCAAAACCATTCCATGCCAGCAGTTCTTTTAAGGTAATCCCGTTATTTACCGCAACCCTGTATAGATTGTCCTTCAGTTTTATGGTATAATAATAGTCTTCGCTAAGCCTAAGGTTTGGAGGTGATACCACAGTTTCAGCAGTGGTGGGAAGGGTTGAATCCTGTTCGGGTTCAACCGGAGGAGGAGAAATTGGCTTAACAGCAGGTTTGGGAAGAGCAGGTTTGGGTTTGTTCTGCTCCGATGTGCTACCTTTTTTTACTATTAGCTTCTGCCCTATTGAAAGGTTTGAACCCTGGAGGTTGTTCAGCTTTAATAGCTGATCCACAGTAGTGCCATATTTCTTACTAAGACTATATAGCGTATCACCCTTTCTTACAGTGTGTTTTTGATCGCTGGCGGAAAGCACCACAGGCATAATTAACATTATGTGCAGCAATGCAATCCAGATGTATTTATTTAATTTCAAATTCATTATACTCTTTTGCACTATCAATTTTACTCACTTCCAAACCTGCTACAGAGGCAAAGCGTGACCCCTGCTGTAAAGAAAGCTGAAAGCTATCTAAAACGTGTTCCTCTGCCTGGGCAAGGATATAAACCGTGCCATCGGACAGGTTTCGAACGTATCCGCAAACTCCATGCACCGAAGCTGACTTCTGGACAAACCAACGGAAACCAACTCCTTGCACTTTGCCACGGGCTATTATTTCCCAAGTTGACATTCTACACACCTTTAGAGCGATAGTCCTTAATAATTGGCATGCCATAATTTGTCAAGGATTCGTTTTGGGGTTAACCAATACTATAGATTAGCTACTCCAGCTTGTTCATAATAATGCTACAATTTTTCTACAGCTACAAGGATCAGCAAATGTCCGTAGCGTAGCATTCCAATGCTACGAAAAAAGCAACCAGCCCTGTACCGTAGCATTCCGATGCTACGAAATAAGCTGAAATGATAAACTTGGCGCGGTAATAGTTTAAAGCTGGAGATTCGGAGCTTCGGAAAGCTCCGCTACGGGAAATCAGCTCAAGCAAAGTGCTTAATACTGCAAATCATCCAGTTTATCCACAATTTTGCTCATGATATCGTTCCTGCAATCACGGAATCTCTCTAAGGCAATTTCGGCAGACTCGAAGCTGTAACCCACAGGATCATCTATCCCAATATGTATTTGTGGTATAGGCTTAGGAAAAACAGGACAAGTTTGTCTGGCATGATCGCAAACTGTTATAACCAAATCCAGATCGTCCATATTTAGAAACTCTGATGCTCCTTTGGAATATAACCCTTTTGTGTCTATACCTAATTCCTGTAAAGCAGCTATTGAAAGTGGATGAACCCTGGAATGTTGGACACCGGCAGAATATGCATGCCAACTATCCTTCTTAT
>JAQVMI010000351.1 GCA_028703735.1 Candidatus Cloacimonadota bacterium
GTTCCGCCAAAATTGGCAGTTTGTGCACCGTATGAGGGGTGAGAGGAGGGAGTATAGGTTTTTGTACCGTTCCCAACTGTAGGATAACGCCAGAATCTCATAATTTGAGACATGGCAGTTGCCACGCAGCCAACCGGAGTACCAACTGGGCATAGCGCATTGTAATATGTTCCTTGTCCCCATGTTGAAGAAAGAAGAGGGCTAACGCTGCGGAAATCACGACTGGAAGAAAAACTGGAGACAGACACATTGTATTTTCCCCATTCCCTGGTGATTTCTGACGTTGCAGCCATTCTCTGAGTGACTATAGCGCGCATTTGGTCATTCCATACTTTTAGCATATCCTGCATCTGGATGGGAATATCGTATTCGTTCCATTTGTTCACTGTGCTATAGCCAATAATTGGCAGAGCAGCATCATCGGCTGCGACAAGCACAAAGCCGGTGGGGTTAAGATTAATTACATGAATATAGGAATCCTTATCAGTGGATTCGAGAAGTTTAGAAGAAGCAACGGTATAATTCGCGCCAAGGCGTTCCAGCACAAAATTACCGGCAACTCGCTCTGCAGTTTTAGAATTAACCGCAGCTCCATAAACACAGGTTACTGCAAATAGCAGTATCAGCATCAGAAAACAAAGTCTTTTCATAATGACTTCCTTAAGTGTTGTTAGGGTTAATTGTTGAATATCTGTTTACCCTTCTTCTTCAGCGAACCAGCCAGTTCAATGTATTAACATAATGCTCCGGCAGATTAATAAATGAAGATGCTTAAGGCTAAACTGGTTTGATTTTGACGATTCAGTTAAGATGTGAAGCAGTAGATCTTCTTGATACACCCGGTATGGTAATAATGTGCGATGATTATTAAACAAAGAGTGCAGAAGAGAAGAGCTGGTTGATTCACCATTAGTTTTATTTGAATTTAATAAATGTTCTATTGGTTTTACTTGACTGGATTTATAAGCACCAATCACCCATCCCTGACACTTCCCGGCATCAGGAGCAGGAGAATTAGCTCCGGGACTATTCTTCATTTTTGCAGATTTGCAAAGAGACATATAAACTCCTTTGAGTATTGGTTTAAAAGAAATGAATTACACCATAAACAGTATGCTCTGCGTTCATAGCTGACAACTAACTGTAACCAACAGTGGCAATTACACAATTACCTGTTAGTAGGCTTTCGCGCAATGATCATATATCCAGAAAGCGATATTCATGTCAAGCACAATACGCATTATTTGTGCCAACATCTAACAATATCATTCATTCACAGAAAGTATGCTACTTAAATAATAACTCTTTACGCAATCTAAGAAACATAAAGCCATCTCTATAATAAGTAAATGGATTGTTTGATGCCCGTTCTGACAATAGAGAATACCATTATCTTGCACCCTCCCAGCAGTTTGCCCCCCCCCCCCCCACAAAGAGGGATAAGGTGGGATGTGACAATTGAAGAAGTAAGGATTTAAGGATGGAAGGATTTGGAGGATTTATCAAAAGAAAGACATCATTCTACATAATCATTCATGAATACTCCATATCGAGAATCCTGAAATCCTCTTAATCCCGAAATCCTTGTAAAGTAATCTCCACTCATTATGAAAGAGAACCGATTTTTTCTTCTTGTCATACCTGCAAAGGCAGGAATCCATATTTGGTATTTTCCAGTGATAACATTATTTTAAACAACATATTACAACAATATCTCGACGTAGTTTGAAAAAAGTGGATTCCGGATCAAGTCCGGAATGACATAAGTTACCCACTCGTAATGAAAGAGAACCTATATACATTTGAGCCTTATCAAATCCGTATAAGCAAAAGGGAGAGACCATAAGTCTCTCCCTTTAATATATGAAATTCGGCTAAACTACCATCTAAGATGGGCAAAAGCCTTATTAGCATCTGCCATTTTATGGGTATCTTCCCTCTTTTTAATGGAAGAGCCTTCTTTTTTGTGTGCTGCCATAAGCTCGGCTGCAAGCTTTTCGATCATGGTTTTTTCGCTACGATTACGCGAATAGCTGATAATCCAGCGGAATGCCATGGCACGACCATTTTTGTCGTTAACTTCCGTAGGAATCTGGTAGTTAGAGCCACCAACGCGGCGTGAAACCACCTTCACTAAGGGACGCACGTTTTCCAGCGCAGATTTGAATACTTCCAGGGGTTCTTGCTTAGTTTTGGCTGCAATAATATCGAAGGCACCATAAACTATTTTTTCGGCTATGCTTTTCTTGCCCTGTTTCATGAGGCAGTTCATAAACTTGGTTAATACTACATCATTATATTTGGGATCCGGCAATACTTCGCGGACGACGGCTTTACGTTTTCTTGGCATAAGTCATCTCCTCCCTATTTCTTAGCCGCTGTTTTGGCTTTGGGACGTTTAGTTCCGTATTTGGAACGGGAGTTTTCACGTTTTTCCACGCCGGCGGAATCGAGAGCACCGCGGACGATGTGATAACGAACACCGGGAAGGTCTTTAACACGACCACCACGCACGAGCACAATAGAGTGTTCTTGCAGGTTATGCCCTTCACCGGGGATATAAGCAGTAATTTCAAATCCGTTCACGAGACGGACACGAGCGACTTTTCTGAGAGCCGAGTTGGGCTTTTTGGGCGTAGTCGTGTAAACACGTGTGCATACTCCGCGCCTTTGCGGACATTCCATAAGCGCCCTGTTTTTCTTTTTCTTCTCAACTTCGGTTCTGCCTTTTCGGATCAGTTGGTTGATGGTTGGCACTGATTTTCTCCTTTTCTATGTTTTCAGTGTAGTGTAGAACACATTATTAAAAATCAAGATAATCCCCGCTATCTTCAGAGGAAGCAGGGTGTCCAAATTCTGTAACGATCTGAGCAACTGTTTTCCCAGAGCCAACTGCTGCCTTAATCATGGCATTGTAAGCTTTGGTACCGGTTCCCACGGGGATACGATGACCCAGGATTATGCTTTCTTTTAAGCCTTCAAGGCGATCTACTCTTCCTTCTATGGCTGCTTTGGTTAGCACTTTTGTTGTCTCTTGGAACGATGCTGCTGAAAGCCAGCTTTCCGTCAAGAGCGAAGTTTTGGTAATGCCCAATAAAAGCTGCTCAAATTGTGCAGGAGTCTTGTCGTATTCAAGTGTTTCGCGGTTTTCTTTCTCCACCAATATCTTATCAACAATGTCACCTTGCAGGAAACTGGTGCTTCC
>JAQVMI010000018.1 GCA_028703735.1 Candidatus Cloacimonadota bacterium
CATGTCGAAGATGAAGGTGAGTGAGTCAAGCTCTGAATAGGAAGCCGGGTTACCCGGGTTGACCTGCTGGCTGCGTCTCAATCCGTAGCTGATACCACCCATCGCTTCAGAAGCGCCCAGGGACACAGGCTGAAACGGCATCCCAACCGCTGTGAATAATCTCTCCACCCGTAAGCGCAGAACTGGATGTGACACCGCTTGCCGTAGTGCTTATCAGGTTTGGAGGGGTAACACCTATGCCGTTTAGCATCGTATTAACCCCGCTTATACCGGTGCTTTCGAAGCTGAGGTAATTAGAAAGATTGCCTCCGCTATCGGGAGCAAAGCGGATATATACAGTTGTGGGTTCCACATTTCCTGTAACCGGTGCAATGCTTAGCTGAGAGCCAAACTCCCTTACCCCAAGATTCAGGCTAAGCTCAAAGCCTGTCGGAGCGGTGATAACCAGGTTGTCCATCAATTGCTGAGCCGATACTATCAGCGTATCAATAGCAGAAAACTCGCCCACCACGATGCTGCCAAAGGGATTCAGCAGCGAATCCACCACAGAAATCTGGGGGATAGGAACCGTGGAAAAACTAAGCTCATTGCCATACACCAAGCCTGCTACGTTTAGGGCATAAGAACGTATATAATACATGGTATTGGGGATTAGCCCGGTTAATTCTGAAGTGAACCAACCGCTTTGATTGCCTTCATCGGTATGCAATTCTGCAATAGTTGGTTCTGCAGAGGTACCATAGCAAACTCCGCAAGCAGAAAGGGGAGCGAAACCGTCTGAAAGCACCCGGGCATTTACCGAGGCACTAACAGATGTAATGTTCACTATAGTGGCAGTTTCCACTTCAGGTGGCAATACCCCCGTTCCGCTTAAAGCTATTGATGCAAGGCTGCATCCAGTGGAAGAAGGTAACAATTGATCTGTCCATAATCCGGTTTGCATGGGGGAGAACTTGATATACACTATGGTTGGACTCAGGACATAACTGCTTGGCTCCAGGCTTAAATCCATGGAGTAGCCACTATCGGGACTAAGGGATATCTGGAACGCATTAGGACTATAAATAATTACAGGGGCAACCAGGTTTCCTCCGGATATAGTTACGTTTTGCGGTAGTGATGATTCGCCCATAGGAACATATCCGAAGCTTAGTGAATCGGTACTCACAGTTAACCAGGGTGCAGGAGTGCTAAAGGTTACTTGCTCACCATAAGCAGTGCCAATTGCATTGGTTGCGTAGGCACGAACATAGTAATCCTGATTGGTTAGCAGGTCATTCATTTGCAGGCTATAAGAACCAAGTGAACCTGGTGCCGAAGCATGATAGTATTCCAGGGTGGGATTTTCGGTGGTGTACCAGCAGATACCACGCTCCAAAAGTGGAGTATTGCCTGTGGAGGTAATTTCGCCACCCCCAGTTGCATAATCAACTCCAACATTGGTAATAGCAGCGGTGGTTAAGCTTGGCAAGTAAGCTCCCAAACCAGTTAGAGGCAGATATTCATCTGTTCCGGTATTTGTGGAGATGGTGATCTGCCCATTATAGGCAATCGCTGCAATCGGAGTGAAATGCACCACAAAGGTGGCATTGATTCCTGGGTACAGATAGAATTCCACTTCGTTTCTGGATGCAGAATTGCTTCGGGAGCTTATATACGGGGAATTTTGCTGTCTGGGTGCCGATGTAAGTTCCACAGTATAACCTGTAGGGGTGCTTATTGTTCCGCTAAGCCCTATTTCGCCGGTATTCAAAATTTCGAAGCCAAGGGTATCAGTTTCACCCACTTCCACAGCCCCAAAATTTAGGGTAGAGGGGCTAAAAGTGTAATCCGGGGTTCCAATTCTGATAATCAAGCCCACAGCCAGATCAGGATTACCGGGGTCATTGCTAAAAAACCTAAGCTGGTTCATATACCAACCCGAAGGCAAACCAGTGGAATTTACAGAAATATCAATTGGTAAAGCAGGGTCTTCGGGTGCTATATTTCCCGAAATTGAAAAGTTGTCATTCAGCGTTATCCAATCCGTGGGCATTTGATAGTTACCGCTAAGCTGAACTTCATCTATATGCATGTCGTTGCCATAGCCGCTTTTAGCCAATATGCCTATCTGGATATTGGCAGATTGGTCATAGGCAGATAAATCTATTGTATGCTGCCTCCACCCATTTGGCATGGTGCAGCGCAGAATGGAAAAACCTGCATCTATCCACGAACCACCATTAACTGAAACCTGCACCTGAAGTGTGTCATAATAAGTGGGATATTCGTTATCATGATACATCCAGAAGGAGAGGGTAAGCCCTGTGTAATTGGCTACATCGATACCTGGACTTTGTAAGCGGGTTCTGTTTCCAGTATGGGCATTGTAGGAATTGAAGTATCCCAGGCTACTACCTTCATGGGGAGTTATACCGATTGGGTGGCTTGTAACGCTTGTGCCATACCAGTGTCCCTCAGTTCCCATGGTTTGAGTTTCTGTCCAGCCTGTAGGGGGACAACCATCCTCAAACCCGGTATATAACAGACTGCTCCTATCATTGCGGGAGTAATTTACCCAACCACTAAAGACAAGAGAATCCACACCTGTGTTACTGAGATTTAGTAAACGGTGCACTGTTTCTCCCGGCTGAACATCAATATTAAAGAAAGCGTGATCCACCTCAATGCGTGCTCCACTGCCATAGCCATCCACATTTATATTGAAAGGGGAGTTAGCTGCGTTATGGGTAACAACAACCGTGTTGGAATAGTATATTGGGTCTGTAGGCGTGAAGGTGAGGACAAATTCATTGCTGCCACCTATGCCAACGGAAAAATCCAACACATTGCGTGCCGGTTCATATTCAGGTTTTTCGCTTGTTCCAGATTGTGCAGTTGTAAGCCTACCCCAGGGTGTAATGCTGAAATTTGAAGGGGTGCTAATAGTGCCATGCAGAACCGCAGAACCAGGATTGGAGATTAGTATATGACGCGAACTGCTTTGAGTGTATGGGACTTCACCAAAATTGATGGTTGCTGGGTTTACCTGAATCTGAGGAACATCCGAAGACCAGTTTATACGGGAATAGGGATCGTTTTCGTGCGAAGTTCCAGCCCAGCCTCCGGTTTCATTGGTGAATTGCACAATTCCCTGATTGGATGTTTTGCTCACATTATTGAATGAGGTAGCACCCGAGGGGAAAGAGGCATAGTCTATCACCAGATTTTGGGCATTATCCAGCCTTAATAAAGTGCCGGAACTGTAGCCATAGCGGAAGGTGCAATAGGAAAGCGGGTTAGTAGATTCTATCAAACCACCACTCATGATATATACTCCATTCGAGCCGGTATATTCAAAGATCGCACACTCGGCATTTAGGGTGCCGCCACTGTTTACATTCAGATTGTAGTTTCCGGTGATATGGGTGATGGTGGCAACAGAACTTTCTGAGCCATTTGCAGATAAAGTGCCACCGCTCATTACATTTATAGAAGATCCGGAAAGCATTTTGAGGGTTCCGCCTGCTGCTATAACCATTTTACCCTCAGAATTGATATTTACATCGCCCTTGGTTTGAAGGGTATAAGCACCTGTATTAAAATCACCACCGTCTAATGTAACTGTTCCTGCGGTACCCAGGCTAAAGTTGCTTGCCAGGAGTACGGTAGGATAGTACCCACCTGCCACAGTTTTGTCTATCCACAGGTTTTTAAAATTTGCTGTACCGGAATTACTAAGGCTGGAATTTTGGTTACCGGTGAATTTCACAGTGCCGGTGTTATCGCTCCAGTTTCCTGTGGAACTAATGGCAAAATTCCCCCCTATTGCGTGAGTCAATCCGCTGGTGCCAAATCCCCAGGTTCCATTTAACAGGGTTACATTACCGGACATGAGCATGGGTTTGGTAGGCTGGAAGTTTCCGCTGCTTTTATCCAAGGAGAAACCTCCCAGATTGATTTCCGGGGTTCCCACCGTAATAGTTTGGGTGTTTGTTCCGTTTAAGGTTAACGTGGAATTAGGATAAGCCAGTAAACCCTTTCTGCTGCCTTCTACCCAACTGAGTGAGCTGTTGTTGTCTGTTAGATTTCCCTTTATTTTTAAGTGACCTGATGATAGCAGATAGGCGTTTGAGGCTATTGACACATTGCTATTTACCTGCACCACTGCTTCAGAATAGGTATGGAACCCACCGGAAGATACGGTTAAATCGGATAAAATGGTCGTGTTAGATTCATCTATAATGGTTTGGTGTGCATTGGTGGGATGGTTTATCGTTAGTTTGTAGAAGCTCTGATTACCGGTTACAGTTTGTGGGTTATAACTCGAACCGGTATTGCGGCAGATAACCTCACTTGTTCCACAAGTATATCCTGAGGTGCCAACGTTGTTTGTCCAGTCGTTACCCAGCTCCAAAGTGAAGTTATTGGTATTAAAAGATCCGCTTTGGATGGTTAAATCTCCGGTTATGGTTGCATTGGTAGATAGTATCAATGCAGCACTGGTTTTGTTTACTGTAACGTTATGAAGTTTATTGTTTCCACCCAGGTTGATATTCGCCTGCACAGAACCTATGAACTCGAAGGTTCCATTCTCTTCGCAAAGCACATTATCGGTGATCGCATATAAGCCTCTGCCAAGCTTGAAAACCGAATAGGAATTGTTATCCACGTTTGCTCCAGTAACAAACTGCAAGCCTTTGTTGGTGAACTCTATCGTGTTGCCCCAAGTTACCCATTCGCAATTTATTAATTGCCAAGAGCCTGTGTAGGGGGCATCGTTAATAAAAGTGCCTCCCCGCATTTCTACATAAGATGCTGTGGTGGTGCTGAAGTTACCATGCACTGTCATTGCCAAATCCAGAGCGTTAATAACCCCGCCCGTCATTTCAAAAATCCCATCCACAGTAAATACATCCAGAGGGATAGCACCATTTGTATCCAGCGAATAAATTGTCCCCAGATTCACAATCAGGTTGCCCATTATATGAACATTAGTTGAGGCAGTTTCGCGCCGGAAGTTCTGATCCAGAAAGCTGTTTGCTCCGGTAATCTGTAAATTTCCCTGCACCGATAGGGTAGTCCCATCCAATGGACGGAATTTCCCGGAAGTTATCTCCAGATTATTCAGCACTGTTACGGTTATTCCTGTATCAACTGTTACGTAGCCACTACCAGTGTTTATCACCAGGCGGTTAAACGTTTCGTTTGTGGCAATACTCTTTAGGTTGCTGCTGGTAATGAAGCTAACCAAACCGCTGCCTTCCAGGAAGTTACCCGCACTACCGTTATTTGTCCACCTGCCTCCCAGCTCAATCTGATCTGCACTGTTATTATTATACAAATATCCTGCCATCGCTATTTCAAGATTCTGGTTAATAGTAAGTTTGTGTCCATTTACGTATAGCTTGCCAGAGCTAACAGCTATATCCAGTTTTGTGCTAATATCTGTGTATAGAGACACTGCTCCTGTGATCCCGGTTTTATTTATTACCAATGTGGGCAGGTAATTTTCACTTGCCAAACTAATACTTGCCTGCCGTTCTCCTATCATTTCGATGCTGCCGGCTTCGGCTTTGAAGGTATCGGGATTATTGGCAGCAAAGCTCCAGCCCAGTTTTATGGTTCCTCCGGTAAAATTGAAGCCGGAAGTCCCTATCTGCATACCATTATTGGTAATCTGTAAAGAGCCTCCACTCATATTTGTAATACCACCAAATAAATACATAGTGCCGTTGTAATCCGAATTGATAATCAGGCTTCCTCCGTGCAGAGCAGTACGTCCGGAAGCATATTGCAAGAAGGTATTGCCTATGTTCATGCTGCCGGTGAAATCATCAGGCAAGTTTAGCAGACCGCTGTTATACAGGTTTGTAGCATAAACAGCAATACCCTCTGCCAGGGTTAAAGTTCCCCCGCTCCAGATATCTATCTTGCCGGCAATATGTACCGACAGGCAGTTTGTCAGATGATCATCTATAAGCGTAGTGGCGGTTGCCTTAACAATTACATCTCCGCTGAAATTGAGTTCTGAGATTCCCGTGGAGTGTAAAACAAAGGTTCTTCCGGAAATTTCATTTGTAAGAGTCCCCAGGACGGTTAAGGGTTCGTAAACATAGAGGTCACCGGAAAACATAGAATCTCCAATAAAGCTGAAGTTCACAGCCGCAGGCAAGATAACACTGCTTCCCGCCTGAATATAATGATCATCTTTTGTTCTAATCGTTCCGGCTGTCAGGTTTAGCGCTGAAGAACCAATTTCCCACGAAACATAACTCCCCAAACCGTCTACCTCAATTAGTTCATTGGCATTATCCATCCTGATGCCGCCATGGATTTTCAGATAATCATCTATGGTTAACTGGCAGTTATCCACCTGTAAGAGGCTGCCAGATTGCACAATGCAATAGCCACTAATTTTTGTATTGGAGTTTACTGTAACCTGGTTTATCCTTTCCTCACTTTGCCTGCCACTACCTTCCCGTGAGGCTTTGTTAATAATTACATGATTCACGTAACTGGGAGAATTAACATGCAAAATTGCAGATCCAGCTCCATACATTTCCACAATTCCACCGGTGGGATTAAAACCCGGGCGTTCCACTTTAAAATCGCCCGAAGTGCGGATAATTCCGCCACTTATTATGTCACTTAGATAGTAGCCAGTGCTACTTAAAAGGATCCCATTATTCTTAAAATCCAGTATCCCACCATTCATAAAGACAGTAATAGTGCGGGTATAAGCCCATTCGCTGGCATAACTGGCTCCCCCATAGATATTAAAAGCACCGCTATAGATATATATATCTGCATCCAAATCTACATATTGGTTTATGTCCTGATGCAGCTCTATTAAGCCGCCTTCCAGATAGTAACGTCCCATTATTCTTATATCGACGAGGTCTGCAGCACTAAACTCAGCCCCGCTTTTTACTCTTAAGGATCCGGATGACCAATTATAATCTTCGCAAACCAGTCTTTTGCCTATTGGTACCTGCAGTTCAGCTCCATTATCTTTGGACAGTTCCAGGTTTTTAAATCCCGTTTCATAGCATTCTTCGTTGTTACTACCAAAGAACCTAACCGTGTGGTTTGCACCTGCCAAAGCTGCTTCTCCGGCATCATTATACCAGCTTCCATAAACAGTTATCTGCCTGTTTCCTGCATCCAAGATGCCTTGGGCAATAAACATTGAACCATACAGGGTAAGATTGCTGTTTAGCGTTACGGTGGATGCGCTGTCAATTTTCAAGCTATGGATAATATCTGAACTGCCAAGAGTGATGCTCTGAGCACTTAAGCGGTTATAAATATGCAGCAGGCAGTTCTGAAATAGTATCCCCCCTGCAGAACTAAGGTTGCCATACAGCTTAAGGTCATAGTCGCAGGTGTTTACAAACGCTGCTCCGCTTGCAACAGATAAATTGCCCAGGATGTTTGTAACCTTGTCTGTTTCCTCATCAACCAGTACTTCAGCCCCGCCGCTTTTATTAATGTTTAGGTGATAGAAGGAATTGGTGGAAGAATTCACCTGTATGCGACAATCGCTATTACCAATAAAGTTCACTGTAGCAGAAGTAAGCTGCACCTCAGATCCACTATTAACCAACCAGTTACCAGATATGTTTATGGCAGCAGCCCCGAGATTGTCAAACTCCGCTGTGGAAGCCCATGTTAAATTGTTGACTATGTTTAACACTGGATTAGTGCTGCCTAAAACTAGATTTCCTGCAATTGTAGCAGAGCCATTTACTGTCAAATTACCCCTGATGTTTAGCGATGCTCCACTATCAAGGATCAAATCTCTGCATTGAACCGTGCCAGGATAGTTAATAACGGGATATCTGGTTACACCAGTAGGAATAACAACATCGGATGAAGCCGTAGGAACCACTCCAGTAGCCCAGTTTCCTGCATTGCTCCAGTTTGTGTCCACATTTCCGGTCCAGTATCCGGGATAGCCTATGGTGATGTTTACAAATCCCGTGAACGCCGCATTAGCCCAAACAATTAGCCCATAGGTATCGGCATTGGTAACAGTTAAAGAGAAAGACTCGCTGCTTGAAGATTCGCTGTTGTCACAAAATCCGCTCAGCGTGGCAGGACTGTGAAAGTAATTGCTACCGAAGGATGAACACAGCCCAAAGCCCAGATTAGTATTTTCGGTAGTGCTTAAAGTGAAGCTATAAGTCCCCGGCGAAAGAGATACATCCCACATTTTTACCACATCGCCTGCCAACCATAATAATCCTGTATTGGCTCCCAATGAAAGGCTATGCATCCCCGCTTCCAGCTCCAGTTCATTTTCACTGGTATATGGATTAATCTCTGTTTTCAGCCCCATCTGAGCATAAGCAGTATGGGTGCGATCTAATGCAAGCCAGTTTACTTTGCTGTATGAAGAGGAACTGATCAATTGACTGGCAAAGTTTTGGTCGTAGAGACCCAGCTTACTATGAACACTGGTGCCCCCGTTTAAAACTATGGGTTTTCTAATGCCTACCACAGTCCAGGCTGCAGAAGTTGTGGGGAATTTGTAATACACCGGACTGGAAGGAATCACAGTGGAAACATCATTCACAAGGGTTGGCACTGCTCCTCCGGCATTGATGGTAAAAGAGCCATAGCTGCCATCAGCACCCAAGATGTGCCCTTCAGCATCCATCACCTGTACCAGCACCCTAAAATCTGCTCCATTTAGACCAGTTGGGATACTCCATCCATAACTGCCATTATTGGGTGCATTAAGAGTTATGATTTCCCACCAATTATCATTTCCGTAGGCAGAGACAGGAGTATAGTATATTTCTACATGCGTATTGGGCACATTGTCGGATACCCAGCTTATTTCCATGATGCTACCAGCCTGGTAGGTTTCAAAATCAGTTCCGTTTTCCACCCAGCCATGGCCACCATCGGGGTGCAACAGGGTAATGCTACAGCCGTCCTTAGGGCGGGGATGCACCTGCACCAGTTGGTAAAATTCACTTATGTGCCAATTGTCCAGGGCCGGGGAATTTGAATTATGCACTGCTACGATTGGGCTGCTGGAATTGTAACCATAACCAACCACAGTGTGCCCCCAAATATTCATTATGGTAGGTTGTCCCCAGTCAATTTCTGTCATCAGGTCAGAATACATTGCACCATTGTTACCCAGATAGTCCACAATCCAATCGTTGTTGTAGCACCAGGAACTATGCCCTTTGTAGGTAAAGAAATCCTCCATGCCATCATTTACGTTCCAAGGCATGGTGCTACCTCCAGAATCTGTATCCATAAAATCTGCAATCAAGGGCAGGGCATCGGGAAGATGGTGGCACGTTTCTTCTGTATTAGGTTCATATCTGGTATAGTTGCTACCAATTAGCTTCGAATAATCACCCTCACGATCCATGGAAGTATTGTCCCAATAAGCTGCCACGGTTACCCCAGCCGTGGGAGAACAACCATAGGACCAGCGGATGGAAGGCATCAATTCCGGATGGGGGATATATACTACTTCTCTGGTTTGGGTGTGCCCTGCTAAGGATTCATTCCATTCAGTACTGTAATCATTTTGTCTGGGGGGATAATCTGGAAATTCTGTAGCGGTTAGAAATTCTTCCCGGGTAAGAACAGAACAGGGTGCCAGGGCTTTTACATAGTACTCTGTATTACCATCAGTTACCACAGACCAACGACTGCCAAAGCTAACAAAGATTTGGGACAAGGTATCGTATTTGCCTTTCAGCTTCAGTTTAGCTAAGCTGTCTATCTCCATTGCATAAGCGTATTCGTAGGAAAGGCTGTTCGCATATCCCATTATCACGGGTTTATCGGTTCTGGCTCCCAGTGTGATACATCCAAATTCTTCGGTGTTCCAGGTTGCATCAGCCAGGTTGTTTCCAGTTTCCTTTATCCTTTCCATCAGGACAGCCTTTTCGGGGAAGGGCTGTCCTTTGCAATAATTGAATTGCCAGGCTAAGAGATCACCCTTTCTGTCATATAGGGGAATGGGTTCATCGGCATAAACCTTGCCCCAGAATTCTGTGGCATTCCTTAAGGCTATGGTTTTAACTTCGTCAAGAGGGATTTCCCGAGACTCAAAGGCAAAGGTGCTAACTGCCCATGCCAGTAAAAACAACAAAATAATCGCGGATTTCATAATCTATACCTCCAAGCAAGGAAGACATAATCGGTTTTCACATGCAGTAATTTCGGGTTCATAGCAAACGAACCTACTTTTCTTTTTTTATATAGCTACGTGGCATTAGTCTTAGCGTTTAAAACCACAGCTCTTTTTTTGGGTCTAATAGACCTTAATTCATGTGCAGAAACAGATCAGAATTCAAGTTCAGTTTTGCTGTCCAACCTATTTTTAGCTAAAACTTAAGGCGAATTTCGTCAAGGCAATTATTTGTTTTGCTGCTTGTGGAGTGTTGATTCATTTCCACAATATCAGTCCACTTCTGATTTGGTATTATTCGTGACAAAAAATGAGGATTCGGGATGAAACAAAAAATATAAATAGTGCTTGACAAATAACCTGCAAATCTGGAACAATGAAAATGATTAGTTATCAGGAGATGTATATGAATAGAATGAAAATTGCCATCTTGCTTTTATTGCTGATTAGCTGCTATGGCTTATGCGCTAATGACAACCCTAATATTGAGTCCCCCTTGAACCTCTCTGTTCAAACCCCTGCTGGCAAGGGACCTTTCCCCAGTGTGGTAATATGCCCTGGCAGGGGATATCACATGGATCGCCCACTTATCAAAAACCTTGCTGACCAAGCTGTGAAAGAAGGGTTTGCTGCGATACGTTTCAATTGGACTTTCTTTATGCAGGGAACTGAGCCCTCAAATGATGGACAGCAGGAATTAAATGATATTGAAGCTGTGTTAAGGCAAATGAAACAGATGCCGGTAATTGATACTACCAGAATCTACATGGCAGGAAAATCTTTAGGCTCTATGTATGCTTACGCAGTTTTTAGGGATCATGCTGAAGTGAAGGGTTGTCTGCTACTAACACCTATCATTCCGGATAGCACTGCTGGGGCAGATTATTATCCGGATTTGCAGAATGAACTACGCAAAGTGGTGTTTGTTTTGGGAAACGAGGACTATTATAACTGCCGCGTAAATAACTTATACAGCTATCTTGCTAAGTGCAAAGCCTCCATTCCTGTAGTTGTTTTGGCTGGAGCACATAGCTTCGATCAAGCTGGACAAAGCACAGACAAAAACTTGATTGCCATTGATGAATATAATCTGCAACAGGCAATGAATACTTCGATCTACTGGCTGAAAACTTTCGAAAACCCAAACTAATTAACAAGGAGCATATCATGCCACAGAGATGCATTATTTTTTGCTTTGTTATCGCACTTCTTAGCGTTTTTCCACTTTATGCACAGCCCCAACTTGAAGGCGAATTGCATATCGATTCCGTACAGGGTTACATCATTCAGATGCACCTGGATGTCAGCAATGTTGGCAATGAAACCTTTAGCCACACTTTCGGAGACTCCGAGGTTTGTTTCTACAGCATCGATGGCAACGAATACCACGACATGGCTTTGCCAATAGTTCTACCATTTTCCCTTGAACCAGGTGCAACATACACCTTTAACTTGACTAACCTCTATCCTCTTAGTTCCGGTTCCCACAGCATCCAGGCTTATCTAAATGTTATGGATAACGAAGGCAACCCTATGCCTATGGGGGTTCCACAAATTGTGGTGATTCCAAATTCCACCTCTATTACGATTGGTGCAGGAGATGCCCTTTCCCGCATCCCGATAGATTTTTATTGGAGAACCACTTTGTATCAATGCATCTTTAGTGCAGAGGAACTTAATCACACTTCCGGTTGGATTTCCTCCCTGTCGTTTTATAACAACTTCAGCCAAGAAACATTCAGCAACCAACAGATAAGAATATATCTTACCCATGTTACCCAAAACGATTTGGCAGAGGATTGGGTAGAACCAAATATGGTACCTGTTTTTTATGGATTTCTAAATTTCCCCACAGGGGAAAACGAAATTGTAATTCCCCTATCTTCAGGATTTTATTATGATGGAAGCTCCAATTTGGCAATGATGGTGCATCGTCCCATACCAGAATCTTATCAGATGAGTTCCGATCCATTTTTGGTACAGGCTGCAAACCCCTTGCGTTCCCGTAAATATACCAGCGATAGCACTACGCTATATCCCGGAAATCCCCCTGCTCCTGATCCATCCCAACATGTAGCATTTATGCCCAAAACAACCTTCCAGATAATCCCCAATCCCTCTGGAAACAATGATGAGCATGCTATCCCGTCTGCCATTGTTTCCAGCTTGTATCCCAATCCTGTTTTCAGCGAATGCACCATCAAGATATCTAACAGCAATCCCGAACCTGCCAATCTTGAGATATTTAACCTACGTGGTCAGAAAATCCGCAACTTAAATAGCCCTGTAAGAATTACAGATCACATCCTTCATTGGGACACAAAAGACTCCCTGGGAAAGCCATGTCCTTCCGGTATCTATTTTTACAGAGTAAGTAGCAGGAGTAGCAGTATCAGCAAAAAGCTCATTCTTATAAGGCAGTAGCGTTTTATTTCAGAGAGTCGCATAATACCACAGAATAGCCTAAAACCGCTTATTGAATAGTATTACACCGTATTCTGTGTACTGTATAAGTCTGGAGTCGATACTGCTTGAATATTCATTTTTATAGAGATATCTTTTTCAGCCGTATGGACTTCAGCGGCACCTGAATAAAAAACTTTGGAATAGTATGACTGTATTGTCTTAGCAGTCTCTGTTACAAAGAAGGGCAATACGAGCTTTAACTTGACTTTTTAATCAGGAATAATTTCCCTGCCTTTGTTGCATAGCTTTAGCTAT
>JAQVMI010000352.1 GCA_028703735.1 Candidatus Cloacimonadota bacterium
AGCTTCCGGTTGATTGCAGGAGATTGTAATAAGGCTACCGCTATCGTAAGCTCCATCGTCGGGTGAGATTACCGGTGTGGAAATTTTGTACCCGAAATCTATATGATATTCCAAGCAGTTGGTTTCGCTGGATAGATATCCAGCTTTGAAGGCTTTCACCTTTAGCATGGCAAAATTGCTTTGTGCATTTATAACAGATTCCAGGCTAAGAGGCTGCACATAGCGGGAGGAATTTTGGGTTGGCTCGGAGCCATCTGTGGTATAGCAAATATTGGCATCAGAATAATTACAGGAGATCCCTATTGCTTGCTGAGGCGAATATCCACCGCTTTCAGGGGATATGGTTAGCGTAACCAATTCTTCCGGCTGGGTAGTTTTTTTGCAAGAAAGGCAACAACAGGCAATCAATATGGCAGTTAACAGCAAGGAAACAGCTTTCATGGTTCATTCCTTTGTTTAATTTGCATTTAAAAATCAATACAATTCAATGTTTCTGATGTTAGCCTCAATGTCAATCTTTATTTAGTGACGGCATAACCAAATTATCAATTCAACGGGGTTGTGTAGGTATATCCAAGATTAATAGTTACAGAGAGTTATGGGATAATGTGGATTTGTTGCCATACAAAATGATTCTTTACTCGCAGGTAAAGAAAGAGAACCTACTTATTCTTTTTCCAGAATGCAATATTTAGATTCGTAATAACAGCCGCCTCGGCTGTTCACACACGAGGCGTGTGTGGTTACGAAGCCCTAACCTGGCTCTGTGAAGGGTGTCTATTTTTTTCAGCATATATTCGTATTAAAAGCCGCCTCGGCTGTTCACACACGAGGCGTGTGTGTTTACGAAACCCTAACCTGGCTCGGTAAAAGGCGTCTATTTTAACAGCATATACCATCAATCCCATCTCTTACCTTGCAGTATCAAAAGTGCCTGCAAGGTAACTGCAAGGATACTGGAACCAGGCTGTTGGAAACAAGGGTATTAGAATACAGAAAACACCGAGACTGTTCAGGCAATTATGCATTAAAAGAAACGTGTTAGCAGCTTTAAAACAACAAAAAGTGGGCGAAGCATGCACTAATCTTCCTCTACCTTAAAAATCGACATTATTGAATTGCCCAAAAGTATAGATACTATCCCTGCAAGTCTGGAGTCGATTTCACCATTGATAATCAATTTCTTACCTAACTCTTTGCGGTGAAATGGACTACAGCGTCCTATAACTTAGCACAACCAATCCCGGCAGTGCTGCTGTAGTCCTTGCTGCTAAAAGAAACCATTCTATTGATATTGATTTACTAAGCAGCAACGACTCCAGACTTAAGAGTAAACACCGCCAAAGTTACAGCCAAGATAGTAGGTACACCCACAAAACTACAAACAGAACCTACCAAACTACTACTATTGGTTTTGATTTCTGAACAGTCTCGCCTTGTTTCAAAACCTACCAACAAAAATTGCCTTGACAGAACTATGTAAACACATAACTCTGCGCTAATAGAGGTAAAATATGATAGACGTAATTGTATTCTTGGGAATTCAAGGTAGCGGAAAAGGTACACAAGCAAAGCTGTTGGCAGAAAAAACAGGTTACCAGCACGTGAATATCGGCGATTTGTTCAGGCAGCAGATAGCCAAGGGAACCGAAATGGGTTTAAAGGTGAAAGCTGTTTTAGCCCGCGGAGATCTGGTGGTTGACGAACTGGTTTTTCTTTTGGTAAATACTTCTTTAGAGGAAGATTGCCCCGGGATAGTGTTCGATGGTTTTCCGCGCACTTTGGCTCAGGCGAATTACTTGGTGGCAAACTACCGGCTAAAAAAAGTGTTCTATCTGGATTTAAGTGAAGAGGATGCCATTGCCAGAATCGAAGCACGCAGGGTTTGCAGTGTATGTGGTGAAACTTATAACTTGCTAAGCGCAGCTCCTAAACAGGCTGATACCTGCGATAAATGTGGTGGCAAACTAAAACAGCGAAGTGATGATACTGGTGATGCCATTCGGCAAAGGGTTAGCGAATTTTATACCCAAACCTTTGCTTTAAAAGAGTTCTTTGTCCACACCGGCTTATTAAGTACCATACCTGCGTCCCTTGGCATTAAAGAAATTGAACAAAAAATATCCCGGGAATTGATCTAATAGGATTTATGCCAAAAAGTATCTCATCAGCACCATTACGTCATATAGAATTAATAGCTTATCTATTGGCGGGGTGGAGCTTCATAGTACTATTTCTGGAAGCTATTATCAGCTTTTATTTAAACTATCCTGTGGTTCTGTTTATAACAGCAGGTGCCAATATCTTAGTACTGGTTTTTACTATCTTAAACCGCATACTACTTGGAGAGCTAAAAAAGAGTAAATACATCATAGTGTTTGATCTGTTGATGCTGCTTATAGGGGTTTTACTGCTAAAAAATCAGGCTAAATTTGTGGTGTTTTTTCTGCTGATACGGCAGACGTATTTTGTGCTGAATTTTGTGATCTTCCACGCCTTCGAAGGCAGATTTTATAAGCTATTATCCACCAATCCACCTGTTTCGTTAATGCTTAGCTTCGCAGGTGTTATACTAATAGGAACAATTCTGTTGATGCTTCCCGCTTCTTCTACCAGCGGACAGGTTACCCACTTCATAAATGCCTTGTTCACCTCCACTTCTGCCACATGTGTAACTGGATTGGTTGTTTTTGATACAGGTAGTTATTTCAGCACTTTCGGGCAATTTGTAATTATGCTCTTGATTCAGATAGGTGGACTGGGAATAATGACTATATCCACAGCCTTTGCCATAATCCTTGGGCAACGCCTAACCCTTAAATTATCCAATGTATTGCAAAAAGTGGTGGGAGAAACTCAAGCTATAGATGTGTTTAGCTTGTTGCGAAGCATAGTATTGGTTACATTTATTATCGAGTTCATTGGTGCTATTTTACTCTATACTCAGTTTGTAAAAGTTTTAAGCCCCACAGATGCAATGTACAATTCCATATTTCATTCTGTTTCTGCATTTTGTAATGCCGGTTTTGCCTTGTGGAGCGATAGCATGATGAGCTTTGCCTTCAATCCCGTGGTGAACCTTTCCATAACCCTGTTAATCATTTTTGGAGGATTGGGGTTTACGGTTCTGATAGAAGTATTTCGGTATTTGTTTTGGCAAGGTAAGGTTAAGAAACTTACCCTAC
>JAQVMI010000353.1 GCA_028703735.1 Candidatus Cloacimonadota bacterium
CATCTGCTCGTGGAAAGCGTCCGCGTCCCAGCGGCCGAAGCCCGGCGGATGGCCGTGGTTCGAACTGAAGCAGACCGTGCGGTCGTCGGAAGGCCAGCGACCGCCGACAACCTGATCGAGTTGCACGACATCGACACCGCGGGCGGCCATCCGGTCCACGCTGGCGCAGAAAAACGCCCGCGTCCAAGCGTCGCCGCGGCACAGTGCGGCGGACTGGCCGCCTCGGAGCCACGATAAGCCCCACGTTAGTTCAACGCGATGAAGGAGGCATAATGGCAAAGTTATTGAACTTGTACTTGCACTATAAAGGGATCGATTTGGATAATGTGCGTTTCGGTAGGGATTTTACCAAGAAATGGACAATTGGCTCCAGTAAATACCAATTCTGGCAGATATTGGATAACAAGTTTCCCGAAAAGCACTTGTTGGTTACAGGAAAAGGGGACAAATTTGTAATGCAGCTACCGCCAGGAGCTCAGGTTAGTTGCAAAAAAGACGGTAACCAAGTGGATAGCTCCTTCCTTACTAAGAACAGCTTACTTAGTGGAGGAGAGTTATTACTACAGCCAGACATGGCTGGTATGATTACTCTAAGCCCGGAGTGGGCTATCAGCTACGATTTTAAGGAACCGCGTGTTGTGCATTTAACCCCGGAAGAACAGCAGATAGCTGTGCAGTACGCCCGTTATGCAGAACCAGATGTAACTGAGAGATTTAACCGCAATTTAATCTGGCTGTTTGTGTTCCTCACCATTGTGTTTGCGATTCTCTTCGATCTGTTTTTTAAACAGACTACAACCTTCGATTCAACCATGGAGCAAAAACTTCTTACACTGCAAAAAGCAGAATTAGTTAAGCTGGATCAGCTCGAAAAAGAAGGTAGCTCCTTCGAGGTGCAAGGCGATGCCGAAGAAGCTGCAGCCCCGGAAGCAGCAGCCACAACAGCTACAACTGCCGGAACAGGTACCGGTAACGCTCAAAGCGCAGGAGCAATTTTTGGTGGGTTGGGAAATTTTGATCCCAATGCAACCTCTGCTGCACCTGCAATCAGAGCGGTAACAGTTGCAGAAGGTTTCACTTCCTCACGTGCAGGACGCGGTGGAGGAAGCGGTGCTGGTACTGGTGGTGGCGGACCTGGAGCAGGAGGAGGATACAGTTCTTCCTTCGATGCCAGTGCTGCCGGAGGATTCAGTAGTGATATGGGATCAGTGGCAACAAGTGCACCTCGCGTAGGTGGTTCCAGCATACGTCCCAACGCAGGCAATATTGTGAAGGTTGCCGGTGATCAAAGCAAATTGGCACCCAGCGGAGTTGTTTTCGGGCAAACTGCTGCTGCCAGCAAAATAGCTTCATCTTTCCGTTCGAAAAATATCCAACAGGTGAAAGAAGGTTCGTTGGACGCTCTACCTGCTGAAACAAAAACTGCTTCCGAAAACATTGGAAATACAATTCAATCCAGACGTGGGCAGATTTATAACCTTTACGCAAAATGGAATGCAATAACCCCATTCTCCGGCAGCATTTCTACTCGCTTGTTAATTGGTTCCAATGGAAGAGTTCAGGCAGCAATGGTTACGCCAAATGGACAGATGCCGGAAGGATTCTTACAGGAAGTAAAAGCTCTTTGCGAAAGCTGGACTTTCAACGTTAATGTTGAATTCGACTATGTATTCACAACCAGAGTCCGTAAAGGCTAAATAACCAATAATTACATTTAATAATCCTGCCCTGCTTTATGCAGGGCTTTTTTTTTAGTGGAAGAAATAGTTTGTGTTCTTGAGGTTGGAGGGTTAAAAAATCCAGCAGAAGCTATACTTTTTCCAGAATAAAATTGCACATATTAGTAATGACAGCAGCCCTCGGCTGTTTTCGCACAGGCTCAAAGTTCGGAATGACAAACAAAACGAGCCTGTACCCGCTCTTAAAAAAGGAGAGCTTTTACCCCATAAGCCCCCGGGGAACCACTTAAATCCCCTATAAACCACCCTGTCTCTAAAAGCCTATATCCACAATCGCTTAACTTACCTTGAAGCTACACAAGTAGCTGAAAGGTAACTTCAGGCTAACTGGAACCATGCTGGTGGAAGTAAATGCCAGCCTTTATTGAAGCAAGGAAGAGGAGTGATTATAGAATTACGAAACTGATGAAAAGTAGTTGACAATCTGGCTATTGATTTAACAATCGCTCAATGAGATATTATGTAATTCATTTACCCTTGGGAACAGATAAGGATTTTGTTTATAGTTCGGAATCAGTGATTTGTGCCGGAGCACGTGTTCTGGTGAATTTTGGTTCCAAACCATGGATTGGTATTTGTGGTTCCGAAACTTCCATAGCTAAAACTGATACTATTCGCTACAAAGCTGTGGAAGACGTAATAGATAGCAGTTCTGTTCTTCCGGAGGAGCTTTTAAAGCTTTCCATTTGGATGGCAGATTATTATCAAAGTTCGGTAGGCAAAGCTCTATTTGCTATGCTGCCTTCCCGCATGATTCCAGAGCTTTCCGCCACAGTTCGCTGGATTTCTCTGGAAGTTCCTGCCGAATTTAGCAAGCTGCATAGTGCTGTATCTGCCAGAGATGGTATTACGGTAGATGAGCTTCGTAAAGTGCTTCCGGGCTATTCCATTTACCGCAGAATTGAAGAGGCGGAGCTTTGCGGTTTAATTTTGGTAGAGCACAAACTGAATCACAAGGATAAACCCCGAACTGCCAATTTTGTTACCAGGTGTTCTACTACACCGGATTCTTCACTTTTACCTCTGAAACAAAGGGAAGCATGGGAGATAATCTTGCAAGAAAGCACAGTGTTTCCCTTAGCTAATATTAGTGCATCAGTTTCTTATACAGCGGTTAAAGCATTGGTAAAAAAGGGGTATGTAAAAATTGAACCTCGGCGTATTGATCCAGATACTCTTTCTACCGATTTGTTTCCACCCGCCAAACAGATAACTTTGAATGCTGCTCAGTTACAGGCAATTGAAGAGATTGAAAAGGGTTACGATAGTTTTAATGTAAATCTGCTTTTTGGAATTACGGGAAGCGGAAAAACAGAAGTTTATATAGCTGTGATCAGACGCTACTTAAGTATGGGAAAAAGCATAATTTTTCTTATACCGGAAATTGCCCTTACCCCGCAGATGGTGGAGCGGTTTCAGGGTAGTTTTGGTAATATTCTGGCT
>JAQVMI010000354.1 GCA_028703735.1 Candidatus Cloacimonadota bacterium
ATGAAGCAATAGCTGCCATTCATAATGGAGAAATGATTATTGTAGTTGATGATGAAAACAGAGAAAATGAGGGTGATCTGTTAATGGCTGCCGATCTTGTAACTGCAGAGCAGGTAAATTTTATGATTACCCATGGGAAAGGATTGCTTTGTGTTCCGATGGATTCTGAGGTTGCAAAACGCCTGGATTTAGGGCTGATGACAGAGAAAAACAATGAAAGGCATGGAACAAAATTCACGGTTTCTGTAGATGTTATATCTGGAACTACCACGGGAATATCAGCCTCCGAACGTGCCTTAAGCATCCGCGCCTTAGCAGATCCGCATAGTTCTGCCAAGATGTTTATGCGTCCGGGACATGTGTTTCCCCTATTAGCGGAAAGAGGTGGAGTTCTAAAACGAGCAGGACACACAGAGGCAGCGGTGGATCTGGCTAAGCTTGCAGGCTTGAATCCTGTAGGGGCAATCTGTGAAGTTATCCGCGAAGATGGTGAAATGGCAAGGCTGGATGATTTAATCATTTTTGCCAGAAAGCATGGCTTAAAGATTATAACCATAGAAGCCTTGATACACTGGCGACGAAAGAAAGAACGTCTGGTGCATTCTGTTTCGCGAGCCCAATTACCTACAGCCTATGGGCAATTCGAGATTATAACCTATGTAAGTGATATATCGGAAGAATACCATATAGCCTTGGTTATGGGTGAAATTAGCAAGGAAGAACCAATTCTGGTTCGGGTACATTCAGAATGTTTAACGGGTGATGCCTTACACAGCCTTAGATGTGATTGTGGAGAGCAATTGGCAAGAGCTTTCGAAATGATCTCCGAAGCAGGAAAAGGTGTTATTCTGTATATGCGCCAAGAAGGCAGAGGTATTGGATTGTTAAACAAAATCCGAGCTTATCATTTGCAGGATAATGGTGCAGATACAGTTCAGGCAAATCTGGATTTAGGTTTTCCAGAAGATCTACGGGATTATGGGATAGGGGCGCAGATCCTTAAGGCAATAGGCTTGAAGAAAATAAAGCTGCTTACCAATAATCCTAAGAAAATTGTGGGTTTAACCGGATATGGTTTAGAGATTGTAGAGCGCATTCCAATAGAGATAGAAGCGCAGGATGACAACAGGAGATATCTGCATACAAAAAAGACCAAGATGGGGCACATCCTGCATGAAGTATAAGATAACCCGGCTTAGTGAACCTCTGCAATATAAAAGTGGAAAATGGCTTTTCGCCATGATAGCGTTTTTAATCCTGCATTCATTTTCTTATGCACAAATCCCCCGGGAAGTTGGCTTTGTTAACGATTTTGCTCAGCTTTTAAGCCCTGAAGCCCGTAACAGGATTAACGATTGGGCTATAGAACTACGCGAGAAAACAGAGGCGGATTTCTTTATAGCTATCTTTCCGGAAATCGGAGGCAGTAACGAAGCAGATTATGGTGTGAAAGTATATCAGCAATGGAAAATTGGTAGCAAACGCGATGAAGGTGCCTTGATAATGCTTGCTTTGGCAGAGCGTAAATTGAGGATTGAGGTTGGCTATGGGGCAGAAGGATACATAACTGATGCCTTTGCCAATGAAGTGTATCAGGTAATGCGGGGCTACCTGAAAAGTGGCTCGGAAGATTGGGATGCTGCCTTTACACAAGGTAGTTTAATGATATTACAGAAATTTGCCGAAGAAAAGGGTGTAACCCTTACAGGCATGTCCGAATATTCCAAAGGTTCAGTAAGAACCAGCAAAAGATCCGGCATGGGTGGCATTGGTTTAATAGTGCTCTTCATCTTTTTGATGATCGTAACCAAGGGTAGAATACTGGAAGTTTTAATCTGGATGTCTATACTTGGTGGACGTGGAGGCGGAAACTGGGGTGGTGGAAACAATGACGGTTGGGGCGGCGGTAGTAGCGGAGGTTTTGGCGGTTTTGGTGGCTTCGGCGGAGGTGGAGGCGGACGTTCTGGTGGCGGTGGTGCAGGAGGAGGTTTTTAATGATATTTTTGAAATCACTTACTTTTATCGTATGGAACATAGCACTGGGTTTATTCTTGGTGGTACTGTTTAAATGGGTTTTGTTTAATGCTAAACCACGCTATATTTTTGGTAAACGCATTCCCCTTACTCCCGGTTTTTTGGTTGCAAAAAGAGAATGGGTTTTCAGCAAGGTTAGAGATATCTTGCATGACTATCTGGAACAGGCAGCCAATCCCATGCAACGCGATGGCTATTTGTTCAAATGGTTAAAGCAGATCAGAACCATTTTGTGGGATAAAACAGAGTTTATCCAGGAATGGCGTTTTTTACCCGGAAAACTGAAGGATACTATCCGCAATAAAATTGTGGAATCCTTTACAAATCTGGCTGGAAATCTCTTGCGTAAAACTGTCCCCCGTTTAATAGAACAACTAAGGGTGGAACGTAGGATTGATGATTACGATGTGCAGCTTAGCATAGATTTCTTCTATGGTTACTTCCGCCGTTACGTATATAAGCCACTCCTACTGGCATTTCTGGTTCTAAATTTGATAATCGGGATTATGAACATGATCCTGTTTTTGATAATTGCCTAAAAAAACATGAAAATATTCCGAGGAGGATTGAAGCGGTATTTGAAAAGCTTCAATCTGGCAGCCGAAAACCAGAAACTTGTTTTCCGTTTTTTGTGGGTGTTTCTGTTCATTGCTTTGCTGATGCTACTATCTTCATTTTTGGTGTGGCTCTTTGAACGACATGGCTATGAAGCTAATACGATTAAAACATTCTGGGATAGCATTTGGTGGGCTGTAGTAACAATTGCCACGGTAGGTTATGGAGATAAATTCCCCATCACAGTATCCGGTAGAATTGTTGGCATGTTGCTGATAACCGTGGGGTTCACCTCACTTTCGGTGTTAACCGGTTTAATAGCTTCCTTATTTGTGGAAGATAGGCTTAAAGGAGCAAAAGGTTTGAAACAGATTAGATCTCATAACCATATAGTATTATGTGGATGGAACAATACAGGTAATTTCTTCCTGAAAGCACTGCTGGAAAAGAACTTACAGGAAACAGAAATATGCATCCTGGCGAATGAGACTCCGGAGTTTTTCGAGCGATTAGAATCACGCTATCCCACGCTTCCCTTAAGTTTTGTTCGGGGCGAGGCTACACAGGAAGAAGCTCTGCGA
>JAQVMI010000355.1 GCA_028703735.1 Candidatus Cloacimonadota bacterium
ATCTACCCTTAATGCCTCTGGGTGTTGGCTTTCATACCAGAATCAAACCGGGAATGAAGCTGGAAGTTACCACCGGCTACAACCTATCCAATTCTGATATGTTAGATGGTTTAAATCGCAAACCCGATGAAATGAACAGTTATACCGATAAAAAGCAAGATGGATTTTTTAGCCTCACAGTTGGTTTGTCGTTTTCTAACGAGAGACAAGAACCTGCTCCTAAGGTTGTGGAAACTGTTCCTTACGTGAAGCCAATTCCCGTTACACCCCCTGCTCCAGTTCCGGTACCGGTTGTTATTCCAGAACCTACACCTGTACCTGTGGTGGATTTAAGCAAATTGGATAGTGATAATGATGGGCTTTCCGATGCAGACGAAATTGACAAATACAAAACAGATCCTCAAAACCCCGATACTGATGGTGACGGGTTGAAAGATGGAGCTGAAGTTACAAAGCATAAAACCGATCCTTTAAATCCTGATACCGATGGTGATGGATTAAAAGATGGTGCCGAAGTTACTATTCATGATACCGATCCCTTGAATCCAGATACCGATGGTGATGGATTAAAAGATGGCGCTGAAGTATTAACCCATAAGACCAATCCCTTGGTAAAAGACACCGATAAAGGGACTGTGGATGATGGTAAAGAAGTAGCTGCCGGAACCAATCCTTTGGATCCAAGTGATGATGTGTTCAAGCTGGAAGAAGGTAAAACCTTCACCCTTGATGGTATTGTATTCGAAACAGGCAAAGCCACTATTCTGCCAGCTTCAGAAAAGATTCTGGAACAAGCTTATGGCGTTTTGGCAGCCAATCCGAATCTCAATATTTTGATAACTGGTCACACAGATAGTGTTGGCAGTGCTTCCAGCAATCTTAGCCTGTCTCAAAGACGTGCAGATGCTGTGATGAATTGGTTAATCAAGAGAGGTATCGATGCCAATCGTCTGAAAGCTGAAGGTAAGGGACTCACAAAGCCCAAAGCCACTAACAGCACTCCTGAAGGACGTCAGATTAACCGTAGGATAGATTTCGAAGTTGTTCATTAATAATAACATCATTTGATGAGATGGAGGAGAGCTTTTGTTCTCCTCCTTTTTTTTGCCATTAAGCAATGTAGCCAAAAGTTTAGCAGGAGTAGCAGGAGTCATTCGGTTCCAGGATCATGACAAATTGCCCTATGTTTTCACCGGACTGAAGGACTTATGCGCTATGCAGTGAACATGCTTAATAAATGATGAACATACGGATAGCGGATGCATGAGTCCTTTGCTCCGTTTATAAATAGAGACTAATGCATAGATTTTGGAAGGAGCAAATGACTCCTGCTAAGGGAGCAAATGACTCCTGCTAAAGGAGCAAATGACTCCTGCTAAAACTGGTTTCCTGCCTTCGCAGGGATGATAAGCAAAGACAATATATCTACCCACTCATGGTAAAAGAGAGCCTGATTTGCTAACCTTTAATGAAAACACTTGACGGAATTACAAATCTCATGATAGAGGAACAAGTCTTGCTATTATTTGTAAGGACAAAATAACTGATGAATGGATAGACTAATGAAGAAAGCAACAGCACTAATCGCAGCCTGTTTCCTTAGCCTAAGTTTGTTTGCCTTTAGCACAAGCTTAGATATAGATCCCCAAGGTTGGCAAAACTCCAGCAGAGCTACACAGGAAAATGTAATCCTGCAACCCGGCATGCCCATGTTGCCATTTATTCCTGTAAGAATTCTGCTTCCTTTTGGAGAAGTTTACCAGAATGCAGAGCTTAGCTTATCTGAACCGCAATTGATGGCTAACAGCGTAGATATTGCCATTGCCAGAGAGCAATTACCCATCTCGGAAAATGGATTATACATGTATTTTACAGATAACGAAAAGCCCCGCCAAAGTTATAAGTCAGCACAGATTGCGAATAACCAAAACCAGTTTCTTCCCCAAAAATCCTGGGAGTTTTTGGGTACTCAATATTACAGGGGATATCAAGTAGCTTTGTTTAATGTTTATCCATATAAGTATAACCCCATCTCAAAACAGGTTTTAGCAAGTTCATCAGTAAATATTACTATCAACAGCAGCTTCAGCACTTCCGAAGCCGCCTATCAGGCTAATTTTGTTACTCCAAATCCTGAAACACGTCAGGTTATAGAATCTTTAGTGCTATATCCCCAAGCCATAAACACGTATAATAGCAGCTTTATGCAATACCGTAATGTTCCGGTTACCAATCGGACAATAGACCTCACTAACCCTAAGAAAATGATCATCATTACCAATAATCAACGCCTTCCTTGGTTTAGTGAATATGCAAATTGGCGCAGCACAATGGGTGTTTCTACTGCCATCTATAGCATGGAAGATATTGTTACATCCTATCCAGGCTCGGACAATGCAGAAAAGGTGCGTAATTTTATAATTCATGCCTATCAAACATGGGCTACCAGCTCTGAACCGTTACAATACGTTATTTTGGGTGGGGATGACGAAATTGTTCCCGAACGTGGTTGCTATGGACAAGTGGGTGATACTATTGATCTGCGTATGCCAGTAGATATGTATTTCAGCAATCTGGATGGAAACTGGAATGGAAATGGAAATCTGATTTTTGGAGAAGTTGCCGATAGTCCGGATATGATGCCAGAGATTCATATTGGCAGATTTCCCGCAGAAACCTTAGCAGAATTCCAGAATATCTTTAGAAAAACTCGTTATTATGCAGAGCAGAACACTTTTAGCAATAATGTTGCCTTGTTTATGGGGGAAAACCTGAATTGGGACCCCGTAACTTGGGGTGGAGATTACAAGGACGATGTGGCACAATATCTTCCAACCTCATACACTTTAGATAAGCTTTACCAACGTGAAGGAACATATAGTAGTAGCGCAGTTTGGAATGCGATTAATAACGGTGCCGGAATAATGAACCACATGGGGCATGCAAATGAGTTCACCCTTATAGGGCAATCCAATGGCTCTGTGGAAAGTATGCAAAACAGCGAATACGGATTTCTATATTCTCAAGGATGCTATCCGGCAGCCTTTGATCAAAGAACCTCTTCCGATGGTGAATCCATTGGTGAACATTTGGTAACTGCAAGTGGAGCATTGTTTGCCTTTATTGGCAATAGTCGCTATGGATGGTATATGCCTGGGGATAT
>JAQVMI010000356.1 GCA_028703735.1 Candidatus Cloacimonadota bacterium
GGTAGGGGATATAGGACTTGTAGCATCTGCGCGCAAGGCGGGATTTCTTTAATTCCAAGATATCCTCAGCATCAGGATCTGCTGCTCCTGTGCCACCCGGGAAAGCCAACCCCTTAAGAGGTATCAGCTTGGGGTCGTACAGAGCATCAAAGATCTCATTGCTCAGGCTTGGATGTTTAAATTTCCGGGCTTGCAGAGTGCGTACTTCTTCCAAAGTAAGCAGCGGATTGGAAGCTGCAATATTATCAGCTTCTGCCTGGATAGCAGTAGTCCACTCTATACTGGGATTATAAATGGGAAATCCATAGAACACACTGCCATTAGGCACTAAATTATACTTTTCATCATAGCGGTAAAACTGTGCATATTCATCAGTACTTGCTTGCCAACCTCTTTGGTCGGGATCGGGATTATTAGATGCATTTGGTAGATTTGTATTTAAGCCAAGATATCCACCAAAATCTAAAAAGACAGTAGGGTTATCATTGTTGATCACATAATCAGAATAATCCTGAGGTGTATCAATTTTATCCCAGCGGTGCACCATCTCCCAATCTTCCTGGCTTCCAGATCCACTTCTTCCCCATACAGTGTAGCCTTGGAAATCTCGGCGTAAGCGGGATGCAGTGTAGGGATTTACCAGGGCATTCATGTTCCACTTTTTATCTGCAGGCAAGGATTCATCGGGTCTAAATTCCTGTGGAATATCACCCCAATTATTGGGATAATAAGGAGTGGGATCACTATCCAAACCAGGGATCAAATTAGCACTAAGGGGATCCTGCCAGCCAATAATGGCTGTGCTGACTGTTTTCACATCGTAAGAGAATTCGCTTCGGTTATCCCAATGCAGATTTATCCTATCACCATTATCCACTAACTCAGCATATAAATTTGGAATTTCGGGGGGTTCCGGTGGATTATAGTGCGGGAAAGTATCTGGCTGGACAACTGTAGTAAGGTTCTGAGCCTCTCCGTAAATTTCTTTTGCCCAACGGGCTGTGCGTTTTAAATCCTCTTTGTTGTCACCAGGGAAAACTGCCACAACAATCTTCATGGATTTGTTGGGTCCCAAATTCCAGCGTTTTTCTGGTATTAAGTAGTCTGAAGTACCCGGCTGAGCTCCATAGAATGAAAAGAGGAAACGTGTATCATTAGGAGTAGCTTGTTCCCATTCTGTTTGATCGTCTGCTTCGGGACGCAAAGGTGTATAAAACGCCGAATTGGGGTTTCTACCCGTAAGCAACCAGTATTTTTCGTTGGCAGTATCTTTAGTTGGGCTAAGATTCCTGGGTTTTTCATCATCGGGACCATTACCAACCTTCCAATACCAGCAATGAAATTGTAATTGCTCAGGATCTGGGGTACAAACACGTGCACCTACTAAACCTGTGCACAATCCCCCATCACCATCAGCATCATAGGTGTAGGCGAACTCATAACCAGTACCTTTAACATAACCCGATTTATCATCGGAGGCTTTTTCTGCACCATAAGTTTGAGGTCCTACGTCTGCGTCCATATAAATACCCATGGCGCAATCCATCAATTCGTCCAGATCGTTCATGTTGGTAATGTTAAATTCCACATAAACAAGGTTCTTAATGTAATCGTAGCTCCACTGATAACTCATCTGCCGAATACGAACCTTCAAGGGGATATGAGTATTCCTACTTCTGGCAGAGCCATAATCTCGCTCGCCTTCTGTATTAAAAGGGCAGTAGTCATAATAATAGGATATATAATCCTGTTCGGATACTGGTGCTCCATCTTCGTCGAAACGTCCATCACCATCATCATCAAAAGGAGCTGCAAAAGCGTAGTTATAGGTTGGATCGCTGCTTTTGAAGGATAAATCCATGAATCCCAGCGGAAACCAAATCTCCGAAGTAGCAGGATCGTTCAATATATCAAACGCTGAGGGGGGGACATTGTGAAGGTAGTTACCGCCAAAATATTGCCTAAACTGAGTAGGCAATTCAGCAGCAGCTCTCATGGGGAATGTGAATCCCGCAAAGTCTTCATCAATTCTACCATCTCCATCGTCATCAACACCGCGCTTCTGTTGACGCGTGCTTGCAGAAACTGTGCCATCTCTATTATTGTAATTAGCATAGTTAATTGCCTGAGCAGGATTAGAGATCAGCAAGGGGTTGTAAGCAGGTAAGAACTCGTACAAGTCGTTATCTCCATCGAACCCCACTGTAACCAATGTATCAAGAACTGCCACCTGGGATGATACACCCCAGCGTGGATCGTTTTCGGTTATCAGTGTATCGTTCGAGGCAGAAGGCGGGTAAGACAACCAATACAGTTTTTCATTAAACCTGTTGCGACGCTGTTTCTTTGCACCAAACCACAAAGCTCCCTGGTAAAGATAATCCATACCACTACCGCCAGGATACTCCAAAGACGGATATTGCGGAATAATATCATCACCAGAGCCAAAGAAACCGTAGTTACTAACTCGTAACCAAATGTTTCCCACGTTATGGTATCTGGTTAGGTCAAGTTTTTTTGTTCCAGTTGAAGGTTCTGCCTTCGCCGCAAAAGCGGTGCTTACTACAAGAAGAAGCAGCAAGCCAAGACAGATTCCAATCTTATACAACTTCATGAAACACTCCCAATTTATTACAATTTAAATTCTACCGGAATAATTACCAGACAATCAACTGGTTGACCACTACTGCGCCCCGGTTGAAAACGAACTTTCTTTACAGCAGCTATAGCTGCATCATCCAAACCACCAGGAATAGAGCGTTTTACGTGAATATTGCGAACGCTTCCATCCTTCAATACTTCAACTTCCAAAACCACAGTACCCTGTTGCTTGGCACGTCTTGCAAACTCTGGATATTCCGGTGCTATTGTACCAATAACCACTGGAGCATCGTCGTAAGCAACGAAATTAACT
This sequence comes from Candidatus Cloacimonadota bacterium, assembly GCA_028703735.1. Classification (GTDB taxonomy): domain Bacteria; phylum Cloacimonadota; class Cloacimonadia; order Cloacimonadales; family Cloacimonadaceae; genus Cloacimonas. Next base: position 2,915 of record JAQVMI010000356.1, read on the forward strand.
GGCGTTTCATCTACGATACCGCTTGATGTAGAACTGGTACTGTAGATATTGCCAATCTGGGATATGGCTTGCTCGAAAGTAGCCATGTCCACCTCTTCTGTTCCCAATTCGTCGCTAATCTCAAAGCTTACATCTATGGCAACTTCAGTTTCTGGCGGCTCAATCTTTTCACGCTCTTCCATGGGTATATCCACCAGTTCCATTTGCTCGCTTTTGAACACTTGCTTACGAACATCAAG
>JAQVMI010000357.1 GCA_028703735.1 Candidatus Cloacimonadota bacterium
AACGAAAGCTTACTGATTGACTTATACGAAGAAATAAGACACTCTGATAAAAGCGGGTCAAGTATGTTGGATGATAAGATCGACTCTCTTCTACTTGAACTCGAAAACAACCTAAAATTGCATACAGGGGTTGATAGCTTGTTAATGGAATTGAAAACTGCTCTGACTCAGCGTAGCGTCGAAATTGTCTTAAGCAAAAAAGGGTTGATTTGAAAAAGCCTGATGTTAAATCTTCTAAAAATAAAAGCCATATCACGATAACAAATAGTTAATAGGAGGTACGAAATGGCAACAAACAATTCTCTGTCTAGCATCACTAACAAGAAATCTTTTTGGATTTGGATTATTGTGGGATTAATACTATTCTGGCCAGTAGGTCTTGGGATGCTTATTTTGAAGCTTAAGAATGATAGATCTGCTACAATGAATGGCATATTTGCAAATGTTATATCATTTGTTGGTTGGTGTCTTGTCATATTTGGAGTTTTAGTTTTTATTGCCTGTGTTGGAGTCCCAGAAGCGGTTGGGGCTGGAATATTCAGCTTCTTGCTTCTTGGTGGAGGCGGTTTCGTAATGTTAAGATTATCCAAAAAAATGAAATCCCGTGGTTCAAGATACAAAAAAATGATCAATCTTGTCGTTAACCAGAAGCAAACGTCAATTGATAACATAGCTTCAGCTGTTGGACTGCCATATGATGATGTAGTTGCAGACTTGCAGACAATGATTAACTCTCACTATTTCCCAGGTGCATCTATTGATTCAACAAATAGAGAGATTATCCTTCCAATAATAAGTACTGCTCCCAAAGAAGAATACAACCATCAAGCAGGCTCATTTAAGGTTGTATCGTGTAGCAGCTGTGGAGCTAACAATACTGTAACATTGGGTATGGTAGTACCATGTGATTATTGTGGTGCTCCACTAAGCTAGAGAGTGATTTAGTTCCTACCATAGTTTTGGAGGTATGCCTCTTTCTGGCGTGCATTTGGTAAATGCTGTACTAGGTTGAAGCGTTTGTATAATGCGAACAGTAGCTGCTGAGCAAATTATTAGTGTGTTGTGTTGGCTTCCTGTCTGAGATAGAGATATCCTTCACTGAAAGCCTTACGCTGGGCATTAGCTGTCTTACCAACTCCGGGATGTCCATACTGCAAGCCCACCATTTCCAGCTTGGGTCTGCTCTTCAGAAATGAAATACAGGCATCGGCTTCCACTACATTTCGGGTCTTTACCAGTTTGTTTTGCTTCAACTTGTCCCTCCTAACTGATCCCGGCGTGCTTAAGCAATTCGGCAAAGCTTTTCGTGCCATCACTATGCTCTGGTTCCCGATGGCGGGATTGGCGTTCATCCAGTCCCGACACCACCTTCTCAGCGTTGGAATGCTGCTCCTCGACTCAAAGTAACCAAGACTGGCTTGCACTTTCAGCAGTTTGATGACAGAGCCGATCTTTACCCTATTGGGATGAAGCAGTATGCTCAGCAGGGAGTGGCTCTCAAACTCTGTTACTTTGCTTTGGCTGGTAATATTCCAATTGCTATGTATAAGAGCAAACATATCGGAATCCGCTTGCATTTATTGTTCTATCCAAGTACGGAAAGTCCGCTCACTGCGTTTGTTCCGCATTTGATACAGATCCGGCACCAGTAATCCACTGTTGTAATCAGTACAATCTGTTTCCATTCCTCTGTTCTGGATTCGCAATCCCGCAGTCGGTTCAAAACCACTGTGCAGAAATGACCAAGCAGCTTTGCTTCCGGCAAGCATCGGAGGGTAGATTATCCGTGTTACTCAGATCTGGATGCATTGATAATACTGTCTCTTCGTCTTCAACTGTTGCATTCGTATGTTCAGTTTCAGAGTTGTGAGGTTCCCAGGCACAAGTTACCAGTTCATCCTCCAAACCAGGTTCCTGGTTGCTGTTACCAACCACTGTGACAATATCTAAAGCAAGGCCTATCTATCTCTCTGCCTCATAAACAAATACGACCACTGCGTCATATGATAATCATTTGCATGTTTGCGTGAGACTTTGTAGTTTGATGACCGGCAAGTGGGGAACTTGCGCCGTAACATTGTTTGTTTATTATCTGCTGATTATGGGATTATCTTTCGTTCCTGTGGTTGGCTCTGTGGGGTCAATTATCTTAAGCGGACCTTTTTCTTTAGGTTTGGCGATTATCTTCCTAAGGGTTAGCCGTGATGAAAGCATCGATATTGCCATGTTATTCAAAGGCTTCGACGATTTTATGCGGAGTTTTGTGGCAGGTTTGCTGGTGGCAATATATACCTTGTTATGGACACTGCTACTTATTATTCCAGGAATCATAGTCGGTATATCCTATTCCCAGACCTTTTTTATCCTTAGTGAGAATCCCACCTTAACCCCAAGCGAAGCAATACAACGCAGCAAAGAAATGATGCAAGGACACAAATCCAGGTTCTTTATGCTGAGCTTAAGCTTTATCGGATGGTTTATATTGGGAGTTGTTACGATGGGCATAGCCTTTCTTTGGATAGGGAGTTACTATAGCACAGCCCTGGCAGTATTTTATCTTGATCTAAAAAATGAAAGCATTGCCGAGGATACAGAATTTACCGGCTTTGTTCCATCAGAATAATCTATTCTTACTAATTTGTTTTGAAACTGCAGGGTGATATTTTACCCTCACCCCCAACCCCTCTCCCATAAAGGGAGAGGGGAGCTTTTCCGCTTCTTGGGAAAAGGGAGAGGGGAGTTTTTCCGCTTCTTGGGAAAAGAGAGATGGGAGTTTTTCCATTACTTACGATAAAAGAGAGGGGCGTTTTCCCACTTTTTGCACGAAGGGAGCATTGTTCCCTCTCCCCTTGTGGGAGAGGGTTAGGGTGAGGGGTATCTGTAAAATACTGGCTCTCTCCTGCATGAAATAAGGAATCAATACGGAATCATTAAGGACTTCATCCTCAATGATTCCGTATTGATTCCTTAATTAAAGCAAGGAAGAAAGGCTCTCTTTCAAACTAAGTGGGTAGAGTTTTATTCACGCATCCCCCCGAAATTTTCACACCTATCTCCATGGACATTGATCAGAAGTGATGTTAGGGCTCTTTTGTTTCTGAAAAAGTATTCAGCTAAACAGCTAAATGCACTATTATGGTTTTTCCC
>JAQVMI010000358.1 GCA_028703735.1 Candidatus Cloacimonadota bacterium
CCTGTAGAGGGTGGGTTTTTTGTTTCCCCAAAAGTGGAGGGAAGACTAAAGCTGCCCGCAGTTAGCTTCCAGTATCCTTACAGCTACCTTGCAGTTACTATTGTTCCTGCAGAGTAAGCTATGGGATAATTATAACAGGCTGTTGGAAAAGGTAGGAAGGTAGGAAGGTAGGAAGGTGAAAAGGTGGAAAGGTGGAAAGGTGAAACAAGGTTTTACTTCCATCATGATATGTATTAAACCCGGAAAATGCTTTTGGAGTTCAATTAGCCACAAAAGCACATAAGTCTCAGGACACCTAAATCTGATATAGAGAAATGCAAAAGACTTTTAAACACAGAGAAATGCAAAAGACTATTAAACACAGAGAAAAGCAGAGAAAAGCAGAGAGTCAATAGAACTCTGATAACATTATTAACCTGATTTCCCTGATTGTTCATTACTTGAAGTCTCTTTTTACTACTTGTGGTTCCTCTCTTTTCTCTTTTCTCTTTTCTCTTTTCTCTTTTCTCTTTTCTCTTTTACTCTTTGTGGTTCCTCTCTTTCCTCTTTTACTCTTTTACTCTTTGTTAAAGAAATCTCTGCTTTTCTCTGTGTTAAAAAAAAGAACCTCACAGTATTCTCCTTTACACCATAAAACGCATCACACGTAGTGAGAAAAGAGTCCTTATTTACAAAGAGTAAAAGAGAAAAGAGAAAATTTGAAGGAGAAATCCTCTTAATCCTGAAACTCTCCTAAAATAATCTCCCTTCGTTATGAAAGAGAACCGAATTACTTTGATTAAATTGAATAAGTTTCTCACCGTAATGATAGCAACCTCGGAAGTCTGCACACGAGGCTTGTGGAACTACCTTTTTATTCTGTTAAGCGAAAAGCCCCGGAGAAATCTCCAGGGCTTTTCATTAGTAACAAGCTAACCTGTTTACAGGCTATTTCATCATTATCATTTTCTTGGTGCTGCTGTATTTGCCAGCGCTCATTTTGAAGAAATAAACACCGCTGCCAACAGCGCGGTTATTATCGTCCATACCTTTCCAAACCACTGTGTGATTACCGGCAGCTTTGCTGTCGTTTACCAGTGTTTTCACTTTCTGACCCTTAACGTTAAATACTTCGATAGTTACAGGTGTAATATCGTTTACGCTAAAGCTGATAGTGGTTTCGGGATTGAAGGGATTGGGATAATTCCCTTTCAGCTCTGTGAATAACACAGGAGCTAAACCATCTTCGTTACCAACGCTTCCACCAACGCTATGAATGCTGAAATCATCCACAAAAAAGATGAATTTATTGTTGGATACGCAGTGGATTCCCAGATATACAGTTTGTCCATCATAGGCAGAGAGATCGTAAATATACTCTGTCCAAGTAGCAGAAACTGTTACGGGGTTTGCACCGGTAACATACTGGAAGCCTTGCTGAGTAATATTAGGCATATCGGATATACCCAAGCGGAAATCTTCCAGGTAAGTAGTGTTCATGCTGCGGGCATAGAACTTAACAGCACTTTCTGTTCCAAGGTTCACCCGAGGAGTAATCATCCAGTCGTTATTTGGAGGGACTGTGGAAGCAAAACTTGCTGCCATTTTAGCTCCACCATGAGCAGCCACAGATGTAATTGCTGGTGTGGTTGCACTGGGATTGAAGATAATGTACGCCATGGGACCTTCAGATCCGGGGAAGGCTACATCTTGAATGCCCCAAGTGGCGGAATGATCTGCATCCAACAGAGTCCAGGGAGCAAATAACAATGCAAAGTTGTCATAGGTCTCGAAACCATCGGTGAAGAAGGCTGGTGCAAGTTGCAAGTTTACAGTTACACTGGTAGTAGCCTGAACAGATTCACCAGTGGAATAAACCGCAGATACACCATAAATATAGGTTGCATTGGGTAAATCATTTTCAGTATAAGTAGTGATGGCAGGATCGTTGATCGCTGCAATCTGCACGTTATCACGAAATACTTTGAAACCAGTGATAGCACGATTACTTCTGCGAATAGTTGCATTGGGATTCTGCACAAATACTGCTTCTGAAGTTTTAGGATTCGCAATATGGTTTTCTGCAATTGGCTTTAGTTCCATAGCTTTAAGGGCAACGCCATCGGCTACGAAAGCCTGGATTAGCCAGTTGCAAGTAAGCGTAGGTTCTAAAGCGGTTAGCTGAGCCCACTCACCATCAGAATAGATCATATTTCCTTTGCCAGCAATTGGAGGACCATTATCGCAACCAGCAGGATGTCCTGTCTGGGCATTGCAATTGAAGCCAATATACATTTCGCTATTTGCAGGAATTTGAACTGGTGTATTTAAGACAACCAGATTCCATTCGTCAATAACCGGAGCAGTAATAAGCTGTGAGGACACCAAAGTGCCAGCACTGGTAGCACTGCCACCTGTCCAAATTTTTACGGTATAGGTACTATTGACTTCGCTTGGCACAAACTTCACCTGTGTGATGGTTCCACCCACATGCTCAGTTAAATCTGAAACCGCATAACGGTGAGCAACGTCAAAATTGAATGCTCCACCCGTACCGATACTATTACCCAGCACATTGTTACACCATGTGATCCATTCACCTGGTTGAGGTGCTTCAGGGCTTGTCCAGGTTAAAGTTACATCATTACCATCTACTACGGATGCTAAATCTGTGGGTGGATTGAGTGCTGGAACTATAGAGGCAGTAGCAGGACCGGCAGGTGTAGATTCTCCACCATCATAGAAAGCTGTAACAGTGTAAGAGTATTCACCAATAGCCAAAGCCATGTCATCATAAGTTACAGTTGCGGCACCGGTGATTGTGCTAATTAATACGTTATCACGGTAAACCTTGTAACCAAGCAGATCACGGTTATTGTTAGTAGGCTGATTTGGAGTATACACAGCAGTTCCCACATTGCGTGAGCCACTGCCGGTTACCGAAGCAACTACTGGGATGCTCTGGCGATTTGCAGGAGCAGTCCAAGCAAGATGCACATTATTATTATTTACCACTGTGGCTGTAAGATCGGTAGGAGGATCTATCATTTCTGTAAATTCTGTTACACTGAAGCTATCCAGATAAAGATAGAACATATCCATATCACTATGACCTTTGAAGCCAATGTAATAATTACCTGTTGTTGTT
>JAQVMI010000359.1 GCA_028703735.1 Candidatus Cloacimonadota bacterium
ACTATAAATGCCTATCTGTATATCTTCAACAATTCTAACTACAACTCACCCTCAACTCGTGGTGACTACATGGTGTTACCTGTTTCTGTTAGCGTAACCATTCCTACAGTTGCTACTGCCACTTTGAATACTGCAAGCTGGACAACGGTAGCCGCAGTAGGCAGTCCATCCACTTCAGGAAGTGTCTTTACGCTTAAAAACGTAGGACAATCAACACTTACCATAACCTCTATTTCAGGTTTGACCGGAACACCATTTACCTCAAATTTCAATGGTTCCATCACCCTTGCAGAGAATGCAACACACGATTTTGGTTTTACTTTTACTCCTACAGCTTCTGGAGTGTTCAATGCCACTTTCACAATAGTTACCAATGGTGGAACCAAAACTATTACCCTAAAAGGCTATGGAAACTATGTCACTGAAGGTTTCGAAGGGGCAACCTTCCCGCCTGATGGCTGGGTGTCAAACGATGCCGATGCCGACACCTACAACTGGATGCAATATACTGCCACAGGTGCAGCCCATACAGGGCTGAACTGTGCAGGGAGTGCCTCATACGTAAACGATTCTAAGGACAGTGGTGTCCGTAGTTCTTTTACCAGAGGTGCTCTTACACCCGATAACTGGCTGATTACTCCACGTTTAACTATTACAAATGGGGATGCATTAAATTACTGGATTGCTGCTCAGGATCCTGCTTGGCCTGCGGAGTTTTACTCTGTAAAACTATCCACAACCAATAACTTGGTAGCGTCTTTTACAAACACACTCTTTAGTGAAACCCTCACTGATGGAGTATGGGCTAATAGGAATATCGATCTTAGTGCCTATGCTGGGCAGAGCGTATTTATCGCTTTCCAGCATCACAACTGCACAGATCAGTTTGTACTGAAGCTGGATGATGTGTTGATGCCTCCTTTGGCTGCACCGCTTGTTTATGGCGATATTAGTGGTAGAGTGCGTCGTGCTGTAACTCTGGAAGATATTGCCGGTGCCACCATTACTGTTGCAGGCAGAACTACCACAACCGATGATGTTGGCGTGTATTCCATTACCGGTATTGTTTCAGATACTTATGAACTTTCGGTTAGTGCTACTGGATACCCTGCATATACTGCAAACGTAGTTATCCCGCAAAATAGCTCTTTAACCCATAATGTATTTATGGATTATGCCTTGTTCAATACTGCAAACACCACTATCAATCTATCTGTGGCAACCGGGCAGAGCACCAATACAAGCATCAGCTTATCTAACACAGGTACAATTGCTGTAGATTGGACAAGTGACAGCGGAATATGGGGTGGAGATACCTTCTTAGGAGCCAACCTGAATCAAGATTGGGAAACCTCTGATCTTACAGGTTGGGCTGGTTCGGTAGGTGCATATTCCGATATTTATGGCAGTGTTGCAACTCCCTACGGCTATAATAGCCAAAATACCTGGGTATTTGCTGCTAACCAAACAACGGTAGTTCAGTACTTAACTACCCCCAAAATGCGTGTTGCTACCGGAGACAATCTGGCTTTCTGGTATAAACAATTCAATAATTCTTCAGAAACATTCACAGTGAAAGTATCCACAACCGATAACCTGTATGCTTCTTTCACGAATACGCTAACCACAATTGGTCCTATAGCTGATACCAATTGGGCTAATTACAGCGGATCCTTGGATGCGTATGCGGGTCAGGATATCTATATTTGTTTCGAATATCCCCGTATTGATGGCTATCAATATGGGTACGTTATGCTGGATAACATTACTGGTGCTCCGGTTATGGCTTCTCCTACAGAGTGGCTAAGCTGCAATCCCGCTACCGGAACCCTCAATGCTTCTGCTTCTGCCTCGGTTAGCCTTATAGCAAATGCCGCAACCCTGCCCATTGGTTCATACACTGCTGAAACCTGGTTCTTTGGAACTGCAGCTAATTCTCCTTACAAAGTATATGTGAACCTTACGGTTACCGAAGCTTTGGGAGTTGATGCTCCTCAGAATCTGATTATTGAGAAAGGCGCAGGTCTTGTGGCAATTGCTTGGGACGATGTGGATAATGCCAATAGCTACAAAGTTTATGGCTGTGCTACTCCAGATGGCGAATTTGATTTAATAGACACTGTGGAAGGTGCATACATAGAACTAACAGATGCTGCCTTGGCTGCAAATGGCTTGGATTCTTACGCATTCTTCCAGGTGAGGGCAGATACAGCAAGCCGGAACACTATTAGTGTTTCTTCTCGTAAAAAACAATCCGCCCCCTTACTTCAAAATTCGATGCGTCCTGCAAATACTAAAAACAGCAGAGTATTGCACAGGATGTAATAACCTAAAAATGTGATCAATTACAGAAGGCTTGTCTCGCAAGGGACAAGCCTTTTTTGGGCTATTGTATTGCTAAACCATGCTAATCTAATACTATACAGCTATGTACTCGAAAAACAGGCTCTCTTTCATTATGAGTGGGTAGATATCATTTTTTTCGCTTGTCATTCCGGACTTGATCCGGAATCCAGATCAGTCCCAGCGGGACGTCAGATTTTAACGACGGGTTTTAACCCGGCGATTAGCGAGGAGACACAAAGATCAGTCCCAGCGGGACGGCAGATGTTAGCGAGATTAGGGATATGTCTTTTACGCAGAAATATACCTGTCATCCCTAACGGGATTTAGCTCTATAGGTGTTCCCTTGTCCGCCGGGTTAAAACCCGTCGTTAGTACCTGACGTCCCGCTGGGACTTACTACGTCAAAACAGTACTCCTCCAAATGGATTCCTGATCAAGTCCGGAATGACAGAGGATATTGCCTTTCGTGAACGTTTTCACACCGTCTCCTTCTCAGGAACGGCAAACGTATCCACTCGTTATGTAAGAGGGCTTAACTACAGCCGCCTCGGCTGTCAACACAGGAGGTGTGTGCCATTAGGCTTGTGCAGAATCAAAATAAGGAATCATTAAGCAATTATTAAGGATGAAGTCCTTAATGATTCCTTATTTATTCCATAATTCAAGCCGGGGGCATCCAACCTTTTTGCCACCGAGAACACCGAGAACACCGAAATCTATAGATCAAACCCCTCAAACTTCAAACCCAGTTTCACCTTTCCACCTTTCCACCTTTCCACT
>JAQVMI010000360.1 GCA_028703735.1 Candidatus Cloacimonadota bacterium
ATAGATAATGGTTTTAGCTGGCAGAAAGTGATGGGAGACGGTAATCTTTACAATAACACCACCCCAAATGGGTCTTTTCCTCCCCCAAAATGGTCGGGAAGCACCTCCGGAGTGGATGGCATCTGGAAAGAGTACAAGACCACCCTGCCAGAGCTTGGAAATCAAGAAATGGTTTATCTGCGCTTCAGATTTGTGTCCGATTTCTCTGTAGCAATGGAAGGCATTGCTTTAGATTTGGTGCGGATATGGGATGCCGGTGGACCTGCTTTTACACTAAATCCCACCTCATTTGATTATGAGGAGTTTTTCATAGGAACAGCATCGGACTCTGAAGAATTTATGATCGCCAACATAACGGAAGAATCCTTAGAGCTATCTCCCTCGGATATCACGATTGTTGGACGCGATGCAATAGATTTTAATCTTACCAATCTGGAAGAAACCATGTCCTTCGGTCCTGGCGATATGGCACCTGTTTTTGTGAGCTTTGCCCCACAATCTATAGGAGCTAAGGAAGCAAGCCTGCAAGTATCTTTTAGCAGAGCCCGCAATCAGGATCCCGGATTTAGCATTTCGGCAAAAAACCAAGCTGGGGATAGAAGCGTATTGCAATCCTCCCTGGCAGGTATAGGTATCCTGCCAAGTTATTACTCTGCCTGGGATTTTTCTCTGGTAAACCCGGGGCAAATCCCCTCAGATTGGACTGCTACTGATTCCGACTGGGGTGTGAACAACTCCAGCTTTGCCGGTGGTGCCAGCCCGGAAATGCGATTTAATTGGGCTCCCCGGTACACCGGAGATTTATACCTGAAGACCAGGCAAATGGACACCAGCGGTTTGGAGAGTCTAAACATAAGCTACAAACATTCAGTGGATGATTACAGTGGCAGCTATACGTTGAAACTGCTATCCATAGTAGGGACAACCGAGTACCTGATTCACCAATGGGTTAATCCCACTGGCGACATCCCTGCCCAAACAGTGGAGTTTACTCTAAATTCTCTCGATCACGGAGTAGGAGCTAACAATCTTCAGATCGCCTGGGTGTTTTCGGGTGATACTTATAATATAGACTACTGGTATATAGATGATGTAATTGTTAGCACCGAAGCTCCACCTCCTGCTTTTGCCCATAGCCCAATTCCTGCTAATAATGCCATTGATGTATCTGTCGGTACACAATTAGGCTGGTCATACACCACACAACCTGCATATTCAGACCCGGTTGGCTACACTGTAAAAATAGGAACCAATCCCACCCTGACAGGCTCTACCGATACTTTTGTTACCGGTGGTGTGGGAACCTATAACATCGATTCTCCTCTGATTCTGGATTACGAAACTACTTATTATTGGCAGGTAATACCAACCACAGAAACCAGATCTGGTGCCAAATCGGTTTCCAAAGAAATTCGCTCTGAAGCATCAAACTGCCCAATCTGGTCTTTCACCACGGCTTCGTTGAACCTGGTGATTGAATCTAACACGTATCTGGAGACTTTTGATACCGGTGTAAGCGGTTGGACAAGCGGATTTGTAACCGGTAGCAATCTATGGGAATTGGGAACACCTGCTCAAACATATATCAATGCGGCACATAGCGGAACCAAAGCCTGGATGACTCGTTTAACCGAGAATTACACCAATAATGCCAATACCTGGTTACAATCTCCTAATTTGGATTTTAGCAATGCTGCCAATCCCCAGATTTCTGTATGGATAAATCATTGGAGCGAAGCAGGCTATGATGGCATGATTTTGGAATCCACCCTTGATGATGGTTTAACCTGGCAATACGTAAGTGGAAATGAAGGCTTTTACAGCAATTCTCTTCCTTATGCACCTATATCTGCTCCCAAGTGGTCTGGTTTAAGCGGAAACTGGGTGGAATATAGCGCACCTTTAACCGGTTTGGGAAACCAGGCTTCGGTTTATCTAAGGTTCCGTTTTGCTTCGGATAATACCCTTGCACTGGAAGGAGTTGCCTTGGACGATGTAAGCATCTGGAATAGCACACAGCCGGTATTCTCCATTTATCCATCAGCGAATAATTTTGGGCTTATTGCTTTGGGTGGAGCAGGTTCCACGCAGGATTTCAATATTTCCAATCAGGGTGCCGGGGTTATTACTCTGGATCCGGAAGATATTACGTTATCTGGCGCAAATGCCTCGGAGTTTTACCTGATTAATATATCAGAAACCGTGAATATTGGCTCCTATGAATCAGTGCAGATTAGCGTGGGATTTTATCCTGCTACCACTGGCTTAAAATCTGCTACATTGCAAATTAACGATAATGTAACCCGCGCAAAGCAACTTCAGCTTAGCAGGGATAATTTTGCCCTCCGTTCTTCTGCTCAGCGCGATGTTCACCAGGTTTCGCTTTCTGCCGAAGTGTATCAGCCAGATATCACCTCTCTGCCCTGGGAGGAGGATTTTACCGGAATAGAGCTTGGCACACTACCGGCTGGCTGGGAAACAACAAATGTAAACTGGAGCACGCAGGATACCTCTCAAAGTGGGGGAGAAGCACCAGAGCTAACCTTCGCTTATTACTATCCCGGTACCAATGCCGATTTCTACGTTGTTTCTCCCTTTATAGATAGCTCGGGCATGGATGAACTGCTCTTGTCTTTCAAGCAACGAACTAATCATTATGAAGGCGATTATGTGTTAAAGTTAATGGCTTTGGTTGGTTCTACCGAGTATCTAATTCAGGAGTGGGCAAATCCTAATCAAGCTCTTGCAGCGCAGGATTTGGAATTCACCCTTACTGCTTTAGAACATGGCGTTGGGGCTGTCAATTTCCGCATTGCCTGGGTATTTTCCGGAAACTCGGTAAATATTGATCAATGGCTGATAGATGATATCCTGCTTGCAGAAAAAGAGATAATACCCCTTACGCTTAATCCTCCGCAAAACCTTATTGTCTCCATTGTTGTAGGAGGCGTTGGCTTAAGCTGGGATGCTGTGAATCTTGCCACAGGATACAAGGTTTATTCTGCAAGTATGCCCAATGCATCATCCGAGGACTGGGTTTTAGAAGCAACCGTAGCGGGTTTATCCTGGTCTGCTGCTTTGGTGGATAATCTGCGTTTTTATAAGGTTATAGCTATCAAGGAAG
>JAQVMI010000361.1 GCA_028703735.1 Candidatus Cloacimonadota bacterium
AAAGCACTTGTTACTATCGCTATTCTGTTTCTTGCAGCCTTAGCCGGAGCTGCTGATAGCACCTCAGACAGTGCGCTGAAACAGTATCAACGCACTCAGGCAGAAAACCTTAACCAACGCTATTTCCGCTATGATGATGGAGCTCCCCGTAAGGCAGAAGATTCTCAGCTTTCCACCTATCGTGATGGCAGCGGGTTTTTATGGATATACAAAAGCAAGCCTGTATCCCTGCATAGATTTAATGGCATCAGCTTTGTGGATTATACCCGAAATTTCCCATCTGTGGAAAGGGACTCCCTGAAAGGTGTAAAGCAAACCCCCAATAAAACACTGTATTTAACCGGAAAACACTATGTTTACAAATGGGATGGGCGCAGTTTTACAAAGTATGCCTTTCCCAAAGACGACACTATAGAACATACCTTTACCTCCGCTAACAAGCTTGTATGTGTAGGTAGGCATGGCTATGCAGTTCAAAAGGGTAAATCCTGGAGATATATCCGTATAGAGATAGAATCTAACCGTCCCGATTATGACATGGTCATTTTACGTTTAGGGTATGGCGAGAAAAAAAACTACCCAATAGTTACCATTCATTATAGTTTGGATAAACAGGATACCCTATACAGAATCGAAGCAGAAAGAATGCGACAATATAACAGTGTTACAGGTGAAACTTCCGACATTCCAATGCTGTGGGATAAGGATTTTTCCATCCAGTGTTTTTCCGCTACAGGTAAATACACAATCCCCGTGCTGAACAAAGCTCAGCTTGCGGAATTATATAGTAAAAATGTGCTGCTCTCCCCCGCTTTTTACAAAACTGCCAATGGAGACGATTACTTGGTATTTTGGGATTCCAACCTTATCTATAAAATTAACCCCAAACAAAAACAGGTAAGCCAATTAAGCTACCCGGAAAGTGCTAAAATCCACCGCCCAATAAGGGCAAATGATAAACAGGATTGGATTGTATATAGCGATAAGGCTACCCTGAATGCCAGTGAATTTGGCAATCCCCTTACCTACGAACCTCTTAAGGCGAAGCTACCACTTGCAACCCCCAGCTTAAGCGAACCCATATATATCAAAATAGAAGAAAAGCTACACTATATAAAACCAATATCGGTAAAGCCAACTGCTGTTCCCAAAGTGTATCAGGTATACAGCGGATTGGAAGCATTTGTAGAGGTTCGCCTTCCGGATTTCCCTGCACATAAAAATATCGACCAGCAGGTTTGTATTGATGAGAACACGATTGTTTATTGTGTTCCCGATAAAGATATTCCACAGGTGCATAATATCTATGCCAACGATTTACAAAGCCGGGTACGCAAGTTTCAGGTGATAGATCCTGCCCCTGCTTTAACTGTGTTAGATTACAATAAGCAAAGTGATATTGTTTTGCTTGCAGGCAAAGATCAATTGATTGCTGTTTCGCTAACCAAACCCAGTGGCTTAGTATTGGAAATTCCCCCAGCGGAAAGTTATGAACGTTATTGGAGTGAAGGGAATTACCTCTTGTATACTAACCGATCTGCACCAGTTCTTAGTCTTTATAAACACTCTACCCGAGGGGTTACATTGTTAACACGAGTCCAGGATATTTTTATTTCTTCATTTGACGCGCTCACTAATAACTTGAGTATCCTAAAGGAAAACCCAAACAATCTTGGCTACACCTTAAGTGAACAAAACGTTTTAACCGGTAAAACGCAGTTTGTTTTCAACCAGAATAAACCAGATAAGTTTTCGAACCATCAAAGCAACTATATTAACCTCCACGAAGATTTTAGCTATGATTATCATGCTAATGGAAAGCGGACAACGGGAATCCTTACCGGCGTAAAAACGAAGCTGGATAGCCTGTTAAGCGGAAGTGGATTAACCTCCGCACAGTTGTTTCCAAGCATTAATATCAAGTTAATTGCTAATGATATTTTACTTTTCGAAAGCCTAAATCAAGTTATCAAAGATGGCGCACAGGGTAAATACTTAGACCAATCAGTAATTTACTCGAATGGAGGAATGCACAAACCTATAGGCAAATTTGCTTACACGAAAGGTAGTGAACCAAGGTTAGAAATACCTATGTTCACCTATAACCTCTCTACAAGCAAGCTAACTCCGCAACCTACATGGCTGAAGAGATTGCAGATAACGGATTTTAAGCTAAAAGCAAATATCCAATACATAATGCAATACCAAAGCACAGAGGAAGGTGGGAAATACCTGTGCCAACGCTTTGAAGATGGGAAGATCAGCCCGCGATTTGATGATTTCCTATACGAGTTCAAGGGTGATATTCTGCCAGAATACGAATGGTTCAGCCACTACAACAGTTGGTATTTCGTAATTAATAAACAGCTTCACTACCTGTATAACAAGCAGTGGAAGTTTTTAGATATTGGTTCATTCGATTTACACGGCAAATTAAAAACCATCTCTACCATCAAGGCAGATATTTGGCTAAGCTACGAAAATGCCTTGGTACGGGTATCACCTCAAACGGGGCAAAGCTTTGTGTTTACCGCCAAAAATGGGGTTCCTCAGAACCTGCAGAAGATATATCAGGGAGATGATGGTAACCTATACTTGCTTGCTGAAACAGGTGTTTATAGCTTTAATCCAGATGAAATAGGCTCTATTTTGATAGTACCCTGGCTTCAGGTAAACAATCTGCGTTATGATTCTAAAAAGCTTTCCAGATTAAAGCACAATCAGAATAATGTTATTATCCCTGTGGATGTGCTAAACACTTTGAATCCAGAGCGAATACGCATCTCCTACAGACTTTTAGGCTATGAAGAAGAATGGAAAGAGCGGGATTACAATCCCCAGATAGAATATCCGAAGCTACCTCCGGGGCGTTATGAATTTCAGATTTATGCCACATCCCCTACTGGTAAAGTGGCAAAAACCATCAGCTTGTTCTTTATAATCAGTGCGCCATTTTATGCTACCTGGTGGGCATATCTGCTATATATAATAGCCATTTATGCGCTTGGTAGATATTTATACCGCATCAGACTTAATCAACTAAAAGCCCGCAATCTTGCTCTGGAAAATAAGGTGGCTCTGCGCACTAAAGAATTAAAAGAATGGCAACAGCATTTCACCGAAT
>JAQVMI010000019.1 GCA_028703735.1 Candidatus Cloacimonadota bacterium
TACCGAAATAATGCCCTATCCCCTCACGCTGGTAGCCTTAAAAACATTCCTGGCTAAACTAAAAAAAGAAACCGCGGCTTTGGTTGCAGGCATCGAACTGGTGATTTATGATTCGGACAATCCAATTGTGTGGTGGGCAAATGCTTTTGCAAATCAATGCCAGGATACTATTGAGGAGCTTACTTTCCTTACTCCGTGGACAGAATACACTTCTGTCACCAATAAATTCACCGAATTCCCTGCTCTAACCGGCATTCCCACCCTGCGAGAACTGGAAGCACTGGAAACTAATCTGCTTCCAGAAATCATCCATCGGCTTAGGAATTCTGCCCCTAATTCGGGTAATTCCTGGCTGGGTGAACTTCAGCATCAAATCACATCTGCCAGCCAACACGCCAGAATTAGAATATCCGAAATTGAAGACCTGATGCTGCAATGTGAAACTTTATCATGCATGGAATATGACTTTTTGTATGACGAAACACGGCATTTGCTATCCATAGGCTACAATGTGATAGAATGCCTGCGTGATTCCAGCTATTATGATCTATTGGCTTCAGAAGCAAGGTTTTCCAGCTTTGTGGCAATTGCTCAGGGAAAACTTCCCCAGGAAAGCTGGTTTGCATTGGGACGCTTGCTAACAACCGCAGGAGGAGAACCGATTCTGCTATCCTGGAGCGGGTCTATGTTCGAATACCTGATGCCTCTTTTGGTGATGCCTACCTATGAACATACTTTGTTAGACCAAACTTATAAAGCAGCGGTAGCCCGGCAAATTGATTATGGCAGAAGACGTTCTGTGCCCTGGGGAATTTCGGAAAGCGGATACAATGCTACAGACGTGCATCTGAACTATCAATATCGGGCTTTTGGGGTTCCCGGTTTAGGGCTGAAACGCGGTTTGGCAGAAGACCTGGTGATAGCACCTTATGCTTCGGCTCTGGCTTTGATGGTGGCACCGGAGGAGGCTTGCCAAAACCTGGAAAGGCTGGCAAATGATGGCTTTGAAGCACGATATGGCTTTTATGAAGCTATAGATTACACTCCTTCCCGTTTGCCCAGAGGACATTCCAGCGTGGTGGTACGCTCTTTTATGGCTCATCATCAGGGCATGAGCCTGCTGTCTTTGGCGTATTTGCTGTTAGGCCGTCCCATGCAAAAGCGTTTTGAAGCGGATTCTCTTTTTCAGGCAACAATGCTGCTGCTGCAAGAGCGAATCCCCAAAGCTACTGCCTATTATGCACGCACCACCAAGCTTTCGGAGCATTATATGATTCCCAATGCCACAGAAACGCCAATTCGCATCTTCACCAGCCCGGATACTCCCAGTCCGGAAGTGCAATTGCTCTCCAATGGCAGGTATCATGTGATGGTTACGAATTCCGGAGGTGGATTCAGCCGCTGGAAAAATCTGGATGTAACACGTTGGAAGGAAGACCGTACCTGTGATAACTGGGGTATTTTTTGCTATATCCGTGATGTTGCCAGCATGGAATATTGGTCAACAGCATATCAGCCTACCTTGAAACGTTCCAAGCATTTTGAGGCAATATTCTCCGAAGGGAGAGTAGAATTTCGTGGACGTGATCACGATTATGATACGCATACAGAGATTGCAGTTTCACCAGAGGACGATATTGAACTGCGCAGAGTACGAATTACCAATCGTGCCCGTACCCGCAGAACTGTAGATATCACCAGTTATGGAGAGGTGGTTCTGGCTCCTGCTGCTGCAGATGCAATCCACCCGGCTTTCAGCAATCTCTTTGTGCAGACAGAGATTATCCCTAATTCCAAAGCTATCATTTGCACCCGCCGTCCCCGCTCCGAAAAAGAGGTGGAGCCCTGGATGCTGCATCTGATGGCAGTGCATGGAGCAGAAGTAATAGAAGTTTCCTACGAAACTGACCGGGCGCAATTTATTGGCAGAGGCAATACAATCGTAAATCCCCAGGCTTTAAGTGGTGGAGAAGGTGTTTATAGAGCAACGCTTTCTGGCAGTGAAGGCTCTGTTTTAGATCCGATTGTAGCCATCCGTTACAGGATAACCCTAAATCCGGAAGAGGCAGCTACAATAAATATAGTTACCGGCATTGGTGAAACCAGGGAAGCAGCACTAACTTTAATAGAGAAATATCAGGACAGACGCTTGGCAGATCGTGTGTTTGATTTGGCGTGGACGCATGGACAGGTTTTGCTAAGGCAGTTTAATGTTACAGAGGCGGATGCCAAGCTATATGGAGTATTGGCAAGCTCTATAATTTTTGCCAACGATTCACTAAGAGCAGATCCGGGTGTGCTTATCAAAAACCACCGCGGTCAATCTGGTCTTTGGGGATATGCCATTTCAGGGGATTTGCCAATAGTTCTGCTAAGGATAGAAGACCCGGCGAATATTGATCTCGTACGCCAGCTTGTTCAAGCTCATGCCTACTGGCACCTAAAGGGGTTGGCAGTAGATTTGGTTATTTGGAATGAAGATCATGCAGGCTACCGCCAGCTATTGCACGACCAAATTATGGGGCTTATCGCAGCAGGTATTGAAGCCAATTTAACAGATCAACCCGGAGGTATTTTTGTAAGACCTGCCGATCAGATTTCTGATGAAGACCGCATTCTGATTATGACTGTTGCCCGTGTCATTATTTCTGATACCCGCGGATCACTTGCTAACCAGATAACCGGTCGCACTCAACAGGAACTAAGCGTGCCAATGCTTATCCCTACCAGAACTAACCGCGCTGATTCTATTCCAGTTGCTCCTGCCGCACGCAATGATTTAGCTTTCTATAATGGTTTGGGGGGATTCACTCCCGATGGACGGGAATATGTAATTACCACCACCCGCGCTCAACAGACTCCTGCGCCTTGGGTGAATGTGCTGGCAAATCCATTGTTTGGAACCGTTGTTTCAGAAAGCGGACTTGCCTGCACCTGGAGCGAAAATGCTCACGAATTCCGCCTTACTCCTTGGGGTAATGATCCTGTAAGCGATTCCAGGGGTGAAGCAATATACCTGCGTGATGATGAACGTGGACATTTCTGGTCTCCCACACCTCAGCCTTGCTGTGGGTTAACGCCTTATGTAACCCGTCACGGATTTGGCTACAGTGTGTTTGAGCATACTGAACGGGGTATACGCACCGAATTGTGGGTTTATGTAGCTTTGGATGCTGCCATCAAGTTTAGTGTGCTTAAGGTGTTTAATGAATCGGAAAGAACACGAAAGCTCTCTGCCACAGGTTATGTGGAATGGGTTTTGGGAGATCTGCGCAGCAAATCCACCATGCACATTATCACCGAAACAGATCCCATCAGCGGAGCATTAATGGCGCGTAACCCTTATAACTCCGAATTTCCCGATCGAATTGCCTTCTTTGATACAGATGACACAAACCGATCAGTTAGCAGCGACCGTACAGAGTTTCTGGGACGCAATGGAACTTTGAAAGCACCAGCAGCAATGAGCAGAACACGTCTCTCCGGCAGGATGGGTGCAGCCATGGATCCCTGTGCAGCAATTCAGGTTAATTTTGAACTGGCTGCTGGACAAGAGTATGAAGTAATTTTCCGGCTGGGTTCAGGACGGGATGCCGGGGAAGCCGAAACAATTATTAACCAACACCGTGGAAGTGGTGCTGCCCGTGGAGCTCTGGAATCTGTATGGCAGCACTGGACGCATACCTTGGGAGCTGTGAATGTGGAAACTCCCGATCCCTCCCTGAACGTTCTGGCAAACGGCTGGCTGCTATATCAAACCCTAGCTTGCAGACTTTGGGCACGTAGTGCTTTATATCAACCTGGGGGAGCTTATGGTTTTCGTGACCAATTGCAGGATGTGATGGCATTAATCCATACCAGACCAGACCAAGTGCGGGAGCATATATTGCTGTGCGCTTCCCGTCAGTTCGAGGAGGGTGATGTTCAGCATTGGTGGCATCCGCCATCCGGTAGAGGGGTTAGAACACATATCTCCGATGATTATCTGTGGTTACCGCTAACAACCTGCCGGTATGTTCTTTCAAGCGGAGATAAAGCCATTTTGGATGTACCGGTAAGATTTCTCACCGGCAGATTGGTGAATACCGATGAAGATTCTTATTATGACCTTCCCACACCCTCGGAAGAGACAGCCACCCTGTATGAACACTGTGTTCGGGCTATCAGGCACGGCTTACGTTATGGCAAACACGGCTTACCTTTGATAGGAACGGGTGATTGGAACGACGGCATGAATCTGGTAGGTGAACATGGAAAGGGCGAGAGCATCTGGCTGGGGTTTTTCTTGTTTGACGTCTTGATGTGTTTTACAGATATCGCCCGGATGAGGGGGGAAGATACCTTTGCAGACCTGTGCGTGAATGAAGCCACAAAAGTCCGTGGTAACATCGAACAGCATGGTTGGGATGGAGAATGGTATCGGCGTGCCTATTTTGACGATGGTACTCCCCTTGGTTCAGCTGTAAATCCTGAATGCAAGATTGATTCTATTGCGCAAAGCTGGTCTGTGCTTTCTGGTGCAGGAGATAAGGAACGTTCCCGTTTAGCCATGGCTGCCTTGAATGAGCATCTTGTCCGCCGTGAAGCAGGGCTGGTGCAATTGCTGGATCCACCCTTTGATAAATCGGATTTGAACCCAGGCTACATAAAGGGATACGTCCCCGGTGTCCGCGAAAACGGTGGTCAATATACTCATGCAGCCATTTGGGCAGCAATGGCTTATGCTAAATTGGGGGATCAGCAGCGTGCCTGGGAAATATTCTCTATGATAAACCCCGTAAACCATGCCCTGAATCCCAAGGCAACTGCCATTTACAAAGTAGAGCCATATGTAGTAGCTGCGGATGTTTATGCAGCATCTCCTCACACAGGAAGAGGTGGCTGGACGTGGTATACAGGCTCTGCTGCCTGGATGTATCGTCTTATAATGGAATCCCTGCTGGGGCTTCGCCTGGAAGTGGATAAGCTATACCTTACACCCTGCCTGCCAAAGAATTGGGAAGGCTTCAAATTGCACTACCGCTACTTAGAGACAGTTTTCCACATCTCCGTTACCCAAACTAAAACCGAAAATTCTGAGATGCGTGTAACTCTGGATGGTAACGAGCAAATAGATAACACTGTTCCTCTGTTAGACGACCATCTGGAGCATTGGGTAGAGGTGTTTATCCCGTAATTATACCACTCATCCATTGTTGTTATGAATAGGTTACATTTTAGTCATCCCGGACTTGATCCGGAATCTAATAAACTGGATTAGTGTTTTACTCTTCCAGATCGGGGTACTTTTCCCTGATGGATTGCACCGAATCCCGAATAGCTAAGAATATCTCTATCAGTTCGGGATCGAACTGGCTGCCGGCAGACCTATCCAATTCTTCGAATACATTTTCCTGAGTCCAGGGCTCTTTGTAGCTACGGCGGCAAGACAGGGCATCATATACATCTGCAATGGCAACAATTCTTGCCCAAAGGGGAGCTTCATCGGCTGCCATGCCCATAGCTTTTCCGTTGTCAAGCTGTTTGCCTGGCAAGGGTTCTCCATTAGCGGGATTAATGTATCCAGGATAGCCCCTTCCATCCCAGCGTTCATGATGGCTAAGAGCTATCACGCGAGACATGGAATCCAGCTCGGAATTGGGATCACCAAAAAGGCGTGCTCCAATTATGGGATGGGTTTTCATTACATCATATTCTTCGTCATTTAGTTTGCCGGGTTTTTTTAGTATGGCATCCGAAATGCCTACCTTTCCCACATCGTGCAACATGGCTGCTATGCGCAAAAGGTCTTTATTGTGGCGGAGTTCCGCTTCGGCAATCTGATGTTTCTTTGCCCAAGCTTCGTATAATTCGGCAGAATATGCTCCCACTCTGTTTACGTGAGCTCCGGTTTCTTTGGGATCACGCATTTCTGCCATACTGATCATCCTTAGGATGATAGAGCGGGTCATATCAGCTCGTTCCAAAGCCACAGCAGCAGTATTGGCAAAGTATCTGATAAAGGGGATGTCTTCTTCGTTAAAGGGGATTATTTTGCCTGTATTATCCAGGGCATTTATAAGCTGTAAAACCCCAATCACCTTATCCGCAGCAGTCCGCATGGGAATTGTAAGCATCGATCCGGTTCGGTAGTTGGTTTTTTTATCGAAGCTGGGGTTGAAGGAATAGGGCTTATGGTTATCCAGCTTGTAAACATCGGGGATATTTAGTATTGTTCCATTATAGGCTGCATATCCGGCAATCGAGCTTTCGCTTATGGGCATTTTGAAGGTGCTGTATAACAGCTTTTTTCCGGGAGGAAGGGCTTTTTGCTGTGTGTCGTTCTGAGTGTAGCTAAACAGCAGATTGCCATCCTCACATTTATAGATGCTGCCTGCATCACAATTACTAAGGCGGCGTGCTTCTGTCAAAATGTTTTCCATCAGCACATCTGTATCCTTCAATTCGGTCATCATTGTGCCCATGGCAATAATTTTATTCAGCAGGTCTTTTTCTTTGTTCAAGGCAATCTCCTTCTATGCAAACGGCAATCAGGTTTTATTAGTCAATTTTCATATGGCACAGTTCTTGTATAACAATCAGCTTATTTTCATCTCGTAGCTTTGGAAAGCTACGTTACGATTATGTGTCACAGTGCTATTCTTTTACAACTATCAGCTTGTTCCCATCAATACCAATTATGGTTACTTTTTCGCCAAGCTGAATTGCTTGCTGGTTTTGTTCTATGGCAACCCATTCTTCGCCACCAATTTTCACATAGCCTTTGCCATCCACCACAATTTCCTTGGTTACGAATCCGGTTTTACCCTTCAAGGCTGCCACATTTGTTTCTGCACCGGGGTTCGAGAGTATTTTCTTACCCAGCTTGCGCATAAACAGGAAAGAAATAAAGCTGAAGATGGCAAAAAATAGTATTTGCAGTGGAATGCTACTATCAATTAAAGGCAACATACTAAGCAATCCTGCTACTATTGCTCCTATCCCAAGCGAGATAAAGAAAAAAGCGGGATCAAAGATCTCTATGATGATGAATCCTATGCCAATCATCATCCATACATGCCAGGCAAGCAGTGTCACACTACCTCCTTAATTCTGGGTTAATTGTCTTTAGTTTCTTCGTCTTCCGCAGTGGGAGTACTGCGTTTATCCTTGTAAACTCTTTTTATCTTGCGTTTTCCGCTGCCATAGTTGTAACGACCGGAATACTTACCACTATAACCTGTGTAGCCACCATACTGATAACTGCCTCCTAATCCACCACTGCTAACACCCTTTACCCCAATTGCGGAAAGGAAATACATAAGCATTCTTGTGCCATAATAAACCAGAACCATCAATACTGTATAGATGCTAAGCCAGGAAAGAAAGCCTACTGATAGCATTTTAATCGTGAGCAAAATCCCACTGTTTCTCTGCACAGGAACAAGAGTAATGTATAACAGAACATTATCGGCATCTTTCAGTTCATCTAAGTTTAACCTGGCTTGATGAATAAGGGCGTGCAATGCTTCCTTGCGTCTGATCTGTAGTTCGGAAGGGAAACGCACATTAGTAAGGTCTGCCTGTTCACGTTCGTAGGATTGCAAGCGGGCATTTTCGCTGGTGTAATCTATATTCGCCAAGGATGAATAGATTTGTTCTCTTTGAGATATTACACTACCAAAACCGCGCAACCGATCTACAACAGTGGCAAGCTCTTTTTGGGGAATACTAAAGATATATACTCCATACCCACCTTCTGTTTGTTTCAGGATTCGCTTAATCGCAAGGGTGGACATTATTTTGCCAATTTCTGCCTGTGCTTTGGGAACACTATGTGCTGAAAAAGAAATTTGAGCTTTGTTAATAAACCTAAGATCCCTATATTCGTTCTGAGAAGGTTTAAAATCGTAAACTACAGTTTTCCCTTCCCTTTTTTGGTATTGCAATACTGCGGTAATAATTGCCAGAAACACGATAAATATCGCTATTCCCTTTACTCTGCGTCTTGTTCTTTTATCCACTATAACCCCTTTGGTTGGTTCAAATACTTAACAATTCTTTGGCATGTTCCAAAGCACTAACACTTTGAAAACCTGAAAGCATTCGAGCAATTTCTTGCTGACGGGCTTCACCTTCCAGCAAATGCATGCTAACCTCACTGTGCTTTCGGTCGCTATTTTTCACTATTGCAATATGGCACACCGCAACAGCGGCTATCTGTGCCAAATGCGTAATACATAAAACCTGCTGTCTTTCGGCAATGCAAGAGATAAATTTTGCTACCAAACCAGCGGTTTTACCACCTATACCAGAATCAATTTCATCTAATATGATCAATTTTTCCGGAATACGGCTGGCAAGAACTTTCTTTATTGCCAACAAAATCCTGGATAGTTCACCACCGCTAACCACTGCTGCCAATGGTTTTAGCTCAAATCCAGGGTTTGCAGAGAACAGAAATTCTGCTGCGTCCTGCCCTGTTTCGGATACAGAAGCAATGAACTGTGGCATATTAAATTCTGCCTTGCTTTTTTTGTCAATCCTAATTTCAAAGATGCCCTCTGGAATGTTCAAATCGTGGATACTTTCCTGAAGTTCCGCACACAATAAACCAGCCACAGAAACCCGTAATTTGGTAAGCTCATCTGCAATTCTCTTCAATTGAACAAAATCCTGCTGCAACTGCTGCTTCAGCTTTTCGATCTCTTCTTCCAGATTGGCAAAGCGGGCAATTTGTTTGGCGCGCTGTGCAAATAGCTCTTTCAATTCTGCAATAGAGCGCACCTTATGTTTATATACCAGATTATTAATCTGGTCTAAGCGGTTTTGAATAAAATCCAGCCTGTCCGGATCTGCATTTATGCTTTCGGAAGCACTATTTAACAGATCAACAGTATCCCTGATGCCATCCATTGCCAATATCAGTTTTAGCGAAGCTTCCTGCAGCCTTGGATTAAGGCTTTCATAGCGTTTTAGCTGCGCATGGGAAATTCCCAATTGATCGTAAATGCTATTCTCACATTCGAATAGATTATTGGTTATACCGGTGGAAATCTCGTTTATTTCCTTGGCATGAGATAATAAATCGTATTCTTGTTGAAGTGCTAAATCTTCACCATCGCTCAGCTTAGCACCATCCAGCTCTTCATATTGAAAACGATAGAGATCCTGAATCTGTTTTTGATTTGCAGCTTCACCCGCTAAAGTATCCAGTTGCTTAAGGTTCTGCTTGGTTTTATGATAAAGCTGCCCAAATTCCTCTCTCAATGGTTCGGCATTTGCATAGGAATCCAACAATTCCAGTTGATACACCGAAGATAGCAAACGCTGTTGATCTCTCTGATGATGGAAATCCAACATCAAGGGTTTAAGTTCTTTTACTACGGCAGCGGTAGTTTTTCTGCCATTCAGAAAGTAGCCGGATTTTCCTTGCGTGTTAATTTCACGGGCAATAATTAGCTCGGTTTCACCTTCGATACCGCTTTCAGCCAAAAAATCCTGTAAGGTGGGATCACTGTTTACCTGGAAGGTAGCTTCCAGATAGATAGGCAGAGTTTTGTCGAAAGCTTCCACACCCGGAGAATTGTCTCCAAAAATCAGTGATATAGAGCCTACCAGGATGGATTTTCCAGCACCTGTTTCACCACTTAGCACAGTTAACCCTTTGCCCAAAGCAAGCCTTATTTCAGAAAGCATCAAATAGTTTTTTATATAGATTTCGGTAAGCACTTATTTCCCCAGATGCAGCTTATTACGCAGGATCTGATAAAAGGTTCGGTTCGATAGTTTAATAAAGGATACGCTACGCTCCGAAGCAGTTACCACCACCTCATCACCTTCTTCGATGGGGGCAGAATTTTCTCCATCAATCTGCAATTCCGCAGGTTGATTCAAGCCATAAACCTTCATCACCAATCTCTCTGTATCGGGAAACACCATTGGTCGGATAGATAAAATATGGGGATTAACGGGGGATAGTACCATTGCCTTCATTTCTGGAGCAAGAATGGGACCCCCTGTGGATAAAGAATATGCTGTGGAACCGGTGGGAGTGCAAGCTATCACGCCATCGCAACGTGTATCGAAAACATAGCGGTTAGAAGCCTTAATTCTTACATGAATAAGGCTGGGACTACCTGCTTTGTAAATAACCGCATCATTTAGTGCCAATCCTTCAAACACAATTTTTCCCTTCCTGCGAAGCTGGCAATTTATCAGCATGCGGTTCAGTAATCTATATTTGCCACGTTTCAGATTTTGCAGCGAAGAAGCAATTTCGGGAAGAACGCTTTCGGATAAAAAACCCAGATAACCAAGATTTATCCCCAAAATGGGAGCTCCGGTATCTAATGCTAATTGCTTGGCACGCAATATTGTGCCATCTCCCCCAAAAACCAGGATGCAATCGATAGGAGTGTTTTGCAGATTCTCGGGCAGAGGCTGCACAATTGCCGGAAGCATGTCCTGATGGAAATTTGCACTGTAATATTGAATATCAGAGCCTTCTTGCAAGGTTTCCAGCAGATGGTATATCCTTTGTTTATCACTAAATGAGGGGTTTATACAAAGAGCAAAATGCTTCACTTCAGCCCCTCATAAATATTTAGATAGCTATCGTAGCGTTCAATGGGGATAAGGTCGTCTTCCAAAGCTTTAAGAACAGCGCAATCTTCTTCGTGAGTGTGGCTGCAATCCCTAAACCTACAATCGTGATGAAAGCGATCGAAACCAGGGAAAACCTTGGGAATCAGCTCTTTTTGATCACCATGTAAACTGATGGTTTTAATTCCCGGAGTATCCAATAAATGACCTCCAAAACTCCAGGGTAGAAGGATTGCTTGAGTAGTGGTATGTTTGCCTTTTTCGTTAAAATCGCTTACTTCGGCAGTGGCAAGAGTCAGGCTTGGTTCCAGATAGTTTATCAGCGAACTTTTTCCGGTGCCGGAGTGTCCTGTAAAAACAGAATCCTTGTTGCATAGCATATTGCGCAATTCTAACATGCCTGTTCCATCTATTATGGAGGTGCAAAGCAAGGGGATTCCTATGTAGCGATAATAGGCTGTGGCTTCCTCCAATTCCTCGCTATCCTCTAAAAGGTCTATTTTGTTTATCACAATAATAGGTGCGATACCATGTATGGCAGCAATGCAGAGATAGCGATCTATTAGCCCCGGTTTAAACATTGGCATCCGCCAGGAAGATGTAATAATTACCTGATCTATATTGGCAGCCAGGATAATCTCTTTTTGAAAGCTGCCACCTCCATAGCGGATTAGTGAATTAGTGCGGGGCAAGATGTGTTCAACCCGGTAATCCGGAGCATTGGAAAGATCCAAAGAAACCCTATCTCCTACCGCAGCAAGTGCGTGGCTTTGGTACAAAAACTGCTTCAATCTTCCGCTCATGCTGGCTGTGTGCATTTCGCCATTCACTTCCACAAGGTATAAATAGTTGCTTTTTATCTCTGTTATGCGTCCTTCTGCCAAATCCATCCCAAGTTTGAAGGAGTGTTTACTCTTTTCTTTGGTACGGGCAGTTTTATATTGGGGTGCATCTTTTATGTCGTCCAATATATCAGGATCCGGCAGGACGAAATTTAGCATCCTGCCGGAATTGCGTTTTATTTGCTTTTTATCTTTTTGTTTCATGCCCAGTTTTATTCACTGGTGTTACAGCATCGAACAGATCTGCTGCTTCTTGCACTTTTGCCTCTGATCCAAATACCGCATAGTGGTTATTGCTCATTATTGCTTCCACCATATCGGCATAATTACGTATGTCCTCCACGTGTGTGGCAAGCACTTCATCCCTTATTTGCTGGCGATCGGCTGCTGTGAATCCTGTGATATAACCTTCCGCAGCTTTTGCTCCCAAAACCTCTGGGGTATCCGGATAATCCAAGGATGAAATCTCACCTATTATATACTTATCCATTTCGCGTTTATTGCAGCTAAATCCCCTCAGGAAATCTGCCACGGTATCAAACACTTCCAGCGTTTCCCTAAGGTTAGGATCACGGTAGGATGCAAAGTATTGATATCCATCGGGAGAAAACTGGCTCATAGCTCCATAAGCTCCACCTTTTACCCGCAATTCCTGATGCAGGAAATTGTTGCTGATAACGCTATTTAGCACTCTAAGCTTGCCAGAGTAGGAGTAGCCTTTGCGGAAGAAATTGCCGCCTTTTGCGCAAAATTGAACCTTAACAGGTGCAGAGATGGCTTCGTTGAAATTACGAAGGTGATAGTGATTTTCCACCGGTTCATAAGCTTCGTGTGATACCACACCTAACAATTGTGGAATATCAGCAAGGCATACAGATATTTCTTCTTCACCCCCTGTAAGGCTAAGGATTAGGTTATTAGTGGTGAAGAATGTGTTTTTCACCCAATCCAGTTCTTCTATTATCTCGTATATCTCCGCATCCAGCCTTTCCACTAAGTCCGAAAGGAAGTGGTGATAGCCTAAACCCGAAACAATGTCTTTTAGATGATAGATTTGCGAAAGCGGGCTTAGCATGCGAACAATTGCCACCCCCATACCGTTCTGAGTGATGGATGCTTCCATCTTTGCTTTCAGTTCCCGAAT
>JAQVMI010000362.1 GCA_028703735.1 Candidatus Cloacimonadota bacterium
TCTAACGTTACAATTCAACTGCAATGCAGTTGGATTTTCTCATGGATAAGGTACGGTTTGAGGAGTATGTTTTGCTGAAAAATTCGGCTTTTTTGGGGGTGGTTAAAATCCTACTGCATTAATTGGGATTATCTATATCACTGTTTAGCGAACGCTCATAACCTTGGTTAAAACCCAACAGGCTTATTAGTACCCAGGTGGATAGTGCTATTCCCAAAAGGGTTAGAACGCTACGTATTTTCTTACGACGCAGGTTCTTATATGCTATGTTATTTATCGATGGCATTCTAGCTCCTTACTTTATTATTGTTTGTGGAAGTGCTCCATCAGCACCAGGTTCTTCTTTACTCCACGCATAATAAAGCGGAAATCCGGGTCACCATTAACAGGTGATTTTATAGCTGCTGCCTTGGTTCCACCCAAGCCAGTTTTTACATCATATAGGGCAAAGTCCTTGATGGATAATCCGATAAATTGCTTTGTAAAGGCGGGAGAGCGATATTCTTTTGAATTGCGATTGCTGTGCTTCTGAAAATAGATGTTCTTTATATTAGCATTAGAATCCAGCACCAGAAATATCT
Organism: Candidatus Cloacimonadota bacterium; assembly: GCA_028703735.1. Lineage (GTDB taxonomy): Bacteria > Cloacimonadota > Cloacimonadia > Cloacimonadales > Cloacimonadaceae > Cloacimonas. The sequence goes on from JAQVMI010000362.1 coordinate 582, forward strand.
GGATTCCTCCATAGTAGCCTTTCTGATTCACTCCATGAATGTAGCCAATCGAAGTTTTGCCGGAAAACACTTCATATAGTGTATATGGGATGTCAATCGTTTCATACAAACCCCTAAAGCTGTCTCCAAGCTCTTTCTCAATTTTAGCCAGCAAGGGTTTTCCACCCTCCCGTTTAATTGATCTATAGGTGGTTTTGTATCCGCTGGAGCCGGGAAACAAGCGTTTAACGTCTCTATCCGGATCGTTCAGATCGCAACCAACAGATGCGAATAATGCTGGAATCAGCATTATCAATAGCAACAGGATAGAAAGTGTTTTCTTCATTTGTGCCTCCTTAGAAAGAAAAGCCTTTCAGGTAGTAGATTTGCATGGCAATTTTGTGTTCAAAATCAGGCTGATGTATGCTGTAAAGGGTTCTTAGGGTAAAATCTGCACTTATCCGCCAGTTCATGCCCAAAGAGTATTCCTGGCTGACTGCTTCTGCAAGTTCCTGAAAATATGCCTGAGCTTCAATAGCAAGCCTTTCTTCAGGCAGCAGGTTATATCCAAACCTCACAAAGCCTGCATAGGCTGGTTTTTCATGAAAGCTGCCATACAGGAAATCAGTGTATACATAGTTATTAAGTAAACGACCACTAAAATCCAATCCAGCAGTATAAAGACTGTGAGGTAGCTCATCGTGCATAATCTCATAGCCCATGGTCTTCAATATCTCACCCCCGCTGGCAGAAAAACCTATACTATAGTTTTCGGAAGGTAGATCGCCCCAGCCAATGCGACTGGCAAGAAGATAGCTTTCCCTTATGCGTAATGGCATGCCAGATCCTGTTGTAAGCGAGGCAGAGATTGATGGATTGATGCGAGACAGCTTTATTCCTGTTCCCCAATCGCGATCAAAATTCAAACCGCTCATGCTGAGATCTCTTTGCAGCAAAGCATGATTATCCAGATTCGAAGATAGACCGATGGCGGGTTTGTTATGCCCTAACCACATATCCAGATTGCTCAACTTCAGATCAATAAACGCATTATAAAGTTGAGCTTGAAGCTTATCCCGATATTCATCGTAGGCAAGTCTTGCTTGCAAAGAAATGTAGCCATAATCTCTATTGTCGGAACCAATCCTGCTTAGATAATCGAACCCAACGGAAGGCTTCTGCATCACCTCTTGAGGGTGATGAGTGTACCAAAAGAGATCTTTTTCATCTGGATAATAACTACCGGCGATCTGTGCTTCCATAACCAGTAAATTGCTTTGTGCCAATAGAATAGAGCTGTTGCAAATTATCAGCAGCAGGATTAGAAATCCCAGCTTGAGTTTACAAATCCCAGTCAACGGGATTAACCCGATTGTTATGAAATGTGCTTTCATGATTAGCTTAGGTTACTTAATATCCAGCTTTACAAAAGCTTTTCCCAGAGATGTAGAACCCTTGCTGAACTTCAGTTCAATTTCCCAATCGCCCAACATCATAAAATTAACAGGGATGGCATATTTCTGCTTCTTGTTTAGCTGCATCTTTTTATCGCCGGTATCATGAGAACCTTTCATGGATGGCATATAGGCATTGGCGGTTACCTGGATGTCTCTCACAACTTGTTTGTTCTTGTTGTAAACATCTACCAACAGGATATGATTGCCGATTTTGGGCTTTTTATCCCAATTGTAGATAAGGTAGTAATTGCTATCAATCCAATGAATGGCTTTTGGTTTAGCGATCACCTGCTTACTTGTAGGACCAAGCACGCTAAGTTCCTTTGCGGGGCTTGTACATCCTCCACAGTGTTGTGCCAGCATTGGCAGAGCTAAGATTACTATGACCGTGATAATAAGTATCTTTTTCATGTTCTATCCTTTCTTATGTTTATGTTATACGTTTTGAGTTATCTTCAATTTCCATAACTATACCCCCATGGGGTACTAAAACAGTATAATGCAATAAGCGAGCCACACGAAATATATTTCATTCATATTCGCTACCATATGCATGGAAACTACTAACGTTTCTTGTTGCTGATTCATGTAAAATCAATCATTTAGAACATATGCACAAAATTCATAGCATAAAAAGGTAACGCCCAATGTTAATCTGATTTATAGCAGTTATTGGGTTAATCGCATTGCATAAGCGTAACTTAATTATAAACCCTTAGCCCAAACTTCAAATCGTCCTCACTTGGACAAATGGGGATAAAGCCTTATTTGGTGCGGATATATAATGGACTATGTTTGGACTTGGACATTGGGAATTTGGACGTTTCTGGACGTGTTTTAATCACCGATAACTTCAAATAGCGCTGTTTTTGGACTGGAGTTGGACATCAGCCACCTCCAGCCCAAACAACCGAATTAAAAAAGCCGCAACTGAAGTGACAAAACTCCAATCAGATTTACATCGAGACCCTGATCCGGGTCTAAAATCTGGACTTTGTAGTCTATATTAAATGGTTGCAAAATAATACGTCTATTAGCTGGATCGAGTTCCACTTTCTTGAGAGTTGTTCCGTCATCGGCTCTTACTGCACAGACCTTCTCAC
>JAQVMI010000363.1 GCA_028703735.1 Candidatus Cloacimonadota bacterium
AGGCGTGCCCGGCATGAGAATATCGGAACCGTGTTCCGGTTCAGTGATCGACCAGCAGCTCATGATGCTGGCGTCTTCGCATTCGACAAAGGGGATAATGAATTTATTTACCAGATGATCATCAGGTAAACAGAATCTTTATGCCCTTCAGGTTGCTACGCACCGAAAAGCCTAAGATTGCCAGAAAAGCCCACATAAATTGCATTAGGGTTAGATAATCAAAAGGACGCATCAATACCCCCACAATTCCCAGATTTTTAACATGGAACCGCTTCCTGCCACAATTCCCACCGTGATAAACATTGCTTCCAAGGCACGGGCAGAACCAGAAACAAGATCTCCACTCATGGTGTCCCTTATTGCATTTGTGATGGATAATCCCGGCACTAACAGCATTATGCCCCCTATGATGATGTTATCCAGATTGATATAGGGAACATACAGATCAAAAACCTTGGCTAACAGCACGATAAACGCAGCGGCGAAGGCATTCTGCAGAAAGTTATTAAAAGATAGCTTCACCAAATACTTCATACCGAAGCTTACTATTACACCAATTACTGTAGCTACGATAAATTCTATCCAGGTTCCCCCAAAAAGCAGACAGAAAAAACCGCTGGTTGCACCTCCACAGAGGTTTGTAAGCCAGCTTTTCCACACTACTTCCGCATCAATAATATCCAGCTCGCGTTTAAACTCTTTCAGATCGCTAACCCTTAAAGAACTATGGCATTTTTTTTCTGACAGGCAATTTACCAAACGGCTAATCCGGGTTATTTTGCCTAAGTCTATTTTACGGCTGTCTATCCGTTTTATACTTGTACTTGTTTCTGCATCGCTATCTTTAACGCTGATAAAGATACCCGTGGGAGTTACAAAAGATTCTGTATCCGGATAACCAAATCCGGTGCATACTTTGCGCATCAAAAGCTCTACCCGGTTTGTGGTAGCACCGCTTTGCAGCAGAATGCGCCCTACATTCAGAGCAATTTCGGTAACTTGTTTTACACTTAGCATGTTCATTGCGGAATTCCTTCGGTAATTTGCCTGGTGATTTCGGCAGGTAAACCCAAAAGTGAGGCAATTTTTACAGCACACTGGGGCGGAAGCATAGTTCCCTCCACTACCATTAAAGCATAATCCATTGCTTCGGAAAGTAACTTCAGTCTGGTTTCCAGGCTGGTGTCATCCATATTTTCCAAGGTTTTAAAGATGGCATCATCCACGCCCTTGATGCTGAAATGAGCCAAATTATGCAATTTTGCCGGAGCAGAGAAATGGGTGGCAGCCACAAAAGGAATACCCTTGGAATAAAGGTAGTTAAGAGTAGCCAGACAAATTGATTCACCCTCTGCAGGATTTGTACCTTTGGCAAATTCATCCAGCAGAAACAGTTTGCTGCCCTTTTTTCCCAGAGCAGTAACCAAAGAAACTACTTCCCTGCCAAAAGAACTAAGCGTATCGCTATTTTCGCCACTATCATGATTGTAATAGATTACTTCGAAGATTGGAAGTTCTGCTTCCCTTGCAGGAAGGGGTATTCCAAAAGTTGCCAAATAACACATTTGCCCCAGTGTGGTTAGCACCGTGCTTTTTCCACCCATGTTTGGTCCCGTAATCAGGTTTCCTGTCTGCTTCAGGCAGATATCAAGGGGTTGGAAACAACGCTGTTTATCCTGCAAAGCAATCTTCAAAGGTAGATTTACTGCACCCACCAAGCTTAAGCCACAAAAAATACCATCCTCTGCATCACTTAGCCTGGGAATGCAACAGCCATACTTTTGGGCAAATTCTGCCAAACAAAAATCCCAGGAAATCTCCTCTATACTATTGTAAGCTTGCTCCAATTGCTTCAGATTGCTTTTTATCTGGCGGCTAAGCTCTTCCAGGACAACAGCCTCTTCCTCGGTAATGGCTTCGGCAATAGCGTGTAAATCCTGCTTTAGTTGCATTGCCAAAGGTGAATCTGCCAAACGAAAAGTGTAATTTGCCAGATTCTGGTTTGAAACAAGGAAGCTTCCTGAATCCTGCAAACGGCTTATTTCGTTCTGTTTGCTGCGGGCTATTACAAATTCTTCTTTTAGGGTAGGCATCTCCAGGCTGGATTTTGCCTTTTCCAAATCTCGATAACGTGTTTCTTTCAGTTTATGGGAAATCTCCTGCCGCTTGGATATTAGGCTGCTTAGCCTGGATGAATACAGCCCGGAAAGCTGAAAAGTTGGCAATCCATTATGCTCAGGATCCAATGTATTGAACAAACCTTGCAAGTCCGGAAGCGGATGTAAATCTGCCAAATCCAGATCGATCAGTTGGTTACGCAATTGCAGATAGTGCCACAAGAATGCTTTAACCTCGAATAGCTCGTGCAAGAGAAAGCAATCTGCCTCTGTAAGATGCCTTATAGCAAGCACCGGGAAATGCCCAAACATCATGGATAACCTATCCTGCGCACCTCTATTTATCCTGATTAGATCTATAAACCGGCTACAACGCAAATATCCGGATCTGGCATCCTTTATTGAAAGAGTAGTCCGACCCAGTTTTTTGCGTTTAACCGCTGCACACACCTCTCCATTTGCCTCTATCAAGGCAAATATTTTGGCAATGCCCAGGCTTTCTTTGCTCTGTTTTTGCATAAAAATTTCCTGCTTGGCTTTATTTATCTGTGTTTAAAGTAAGAATCCCTTGCCACAGGTTATAGCTTTTTATTTTCTCTGTGGCTGTCAATCTTTTTTCTGATGCTGCCCTCTGCGGTGCTGCGTAGCCTTACTTGTTGCCGGTAATAACGCTGAATAGTATCTTTATGTGGAAAGCCAAAGCGGTTATTTGCAGAGGTGCATATCCAGGCTTCCTGCGGGTGTGCCAAACGTAAAAACTCTTCCGTGCTGGAACCCTTGCTACCATGATGCGGAGTTTTAAGATAGTTGCATGCCAGTTCATGGGGGTATTTTTCGGATAAATACTCCTCGCTTGGAGCACCAATATCACCTGTAAACAAGAATCTCTGATCCAAATAATCCAAACGGCAAACTATGGAGCGTTCGTTTTCGTTATTGCTGTAATAATCCTTATCCGGATGCAGGATTTTTAGGTTTCCGGAGCCTATGCCAAT
>JAQVMI010000364.1 GCA_028703735.1 Candidatus Cloacimonadota bacterium
CTGGTATGATTCTCACTTCAATATGAATCTTGGTTTAGGTTTCAAGTTTGGTAATTTCGGCATAGACACCGTGCTTTCCAAAAGCTTGCTGCACGATGGACCACATTTCATTGGTGGCGTTAGCAACGGGCTTGCCACTCATGTATCGGTGGATTTCAAGTTCTAATTAACCAATTATAGCACAAACTATAAACACAATAGGGACAGCCTTCGGGTTGTCCCTGTTTTTTTTTGGCGACGCTTTTTATGGCGAAACTTATTGACAAGATTTTTAGCTGTGGAGAGATTGGAACCATAAATATTTTAGCCACTTTAGGAGTTCTTGTGAGAAGCTTTAAAGCGTTGTGGGCATTGGCATTATTCTGGTTAGCAGCATGTTTGCTACAGGCTGCAGCTATAGACGATTTTATGGCAAAAGCATCCCAAACCGAGGGCAAGGATGCAACCTTGCAGCTAATTAACGAATACCTGCCTTTATTGAAGAGTGTGGAAGAGCTGCGCGAATTGCAAAATGTATGGCACAAAACTGATGCGGAAACTTGTACTGCTCATTTTTTAGCTGCTGAAAAGGCAGAGCCACAGAATCCCATTTACCGCTACCTCAATATTCGCTTTATGGAAGATTCACAAGCGCAATTTACCGCTGCTAAAGCTTTATGCACAGACTTTCCAAATTTCTACTGGGGTTACAGAGTATTTTGTGCCGTTTATACAGGAATGCTGCTACAATCTGAACAGGAAGCAAAAACAGCCCATATTGATGATGCAACAGATATTGCCATAATACAAGAGGGGCTAAAGCAATTTCCCCAGGATGAATACCTGATCATCATGCAATTTCATCGCTTTCGCCTTGCTGGTGATGCTATTCAAGCCGAGAATTACCTGCTAAAGCTTAGCAGTGCTCCGGCAATAAACTCCAATTGGCGGCAGATTAGCACCTTTCTTGAAAACAATAAACGCATCAACGTGTTTCAAGTGCTGTTTCCACTGGTTCTGCAAAATGCAATTTCCAAGGGTCAGGTAGCCGGTTCTGATAGCCTTAACATATACAATCAACAGTATCTTAAGGCTTTGAATGGCATGCAGGATTGGGCAAAGATATCTCTTTTCTTTACGGAAAACCCCAAGCTGAAACAAGATGCGGAATTTGCTTATTTCTACGAAAATCTGCTTATTGCCCAGGAAAAGCCGGAACCACTGCTGGATCACCTGGATGCCATGATAGATAAAGGAATAAAGGACTACACAGATATTAGCGGGGATGAACGGCTGAAAGATTTGCACAAAAACAAACGCTGGAATCCTTTATTAGCCAAAGCCAAGGGGAAATGGGATGCAGATGAACCAAGCCGTAAAACCGAAGCTTTAAGCCATCGTGATAATCTGCCCGCACCGCTTTGGGAACTGCCGGACGCCAAAGGGAATATGGTAAAACTTAGTGACTGTAAAGGGCAAGTGGTAATCCTGGATTTCTGGGCTACTTGGTGCAGTCCTTGCCGAAAAGCAATGCCGGCTTTGCACCAATGGATGCAGGAATCCATGCCCAAGGGTGTAAAGGTTTTCTCTATAAATGTTTGGGATGCCCAAAATGCCGAAAAAGCCAAACAGTATTTTACCGAGAATGGTTATGCCATGACCCTGCTTTTTGCCCAGGATACCATATCTGCAGATTATGAATTTACCGGAATCCCTTACATTTGCGTGATCGATAAACAGGGTTTTCTGGCTTATAGTCAATCTGGTTACAGCCCCACTTTAGAGGAAAACCTAAGCTGGTGGGTTAGCGAGCTTAGCAAAGAGTAATACTGTGGAAGAGCCGCGTTTTGAGGCGTGTTTTGCCTGTGGACAAAGTAATCCGGTAGGGCTAAAGCTTTGCTTCAGCTATTCTGATGGCAAAGCATGCGCAACCTTTTGCAGTTCAAGCAGCTACGAAGGTTACCCGGGAATTGTGCATGGGGGAATAATAAGTACCCTGATGGACGAGGCTATGGCAAAGGCAATTCTGATGCAAGGCAGAAGAGCGGTAACAGATAATCTTACCACACATTTCCGTTTACCGCTTGCCACCGGAGTGCAGGTGCATGTTTCAGGCTGGATTACAGAGCTGAAATCCCGAACCATAAAAGCAGCAGCGCAGGTTATAGATGCTGATAGCAGAGTAATAGCCACTGCTGAAGCTGTATTTATAGAAGTAAAGAGCCTCGCGTAATGTTCAAAAACCCGCTAAGAAACTTTCTAACCCCCAGCGAGCAAAAGATCCTGCTATTTATTGGAGCAATAATAATTCTGGGTTGCTGTGTGGATTTTGTGGGGGTGCAACCTCTGCAAGCCATTAAAACAGAGGTGGATAGCCTTACCCAAACCGTGCAAACAGATGTCCCGCTAAGATTGGATATTCGCATTGCAGGAATTGAAGAGCTAATTTCTCTGCCCGGTATAGGAGAGAAGCGCGCCCAGGATATCATTAGTTATAGGGAGCAGCACCCCTTTGTTTCGGTTAATCAGCTTTCCCATGTGAAGGGAATCGGAGAAAAAACTTACGCAAAACTTCTGCCCAATCTATTGGTTTTTGGTGATTCTGTTTTCGTAGCAAAGCAGGGGGCAAGCACATCCAAACAAACCGGCAAAGAGCCGAAAACTAAATCCTCTAAAAGCACCTCTACAACCATGGTGAACTTGAATACTGCCACCCTGGCAGAATTGTGCACCTTGGCAGGTATTGGAGAGGTGAAAGCACAAGCAATAATAGATTGGAGAAAAGAAAATGGAAATTTTGGCAGCATAGAGGATTTCACAAAAGTAAAAGGAATAGGCGTAAAAACCCTGGAAAAGAATAGAGCCCGCCTAAAAATTTGATTGTTACCCACCTCTTCCCTGCTTCAAATACGGAATCAATAAGGAATCAATACGGATGAAGTCCTTAATGATTCCTTATTGATTCCGTATTTCATGCATCCAAGAGAAGTGCAGATTCCCGAAATGTAATGTTTGTTTCCCTAAAAGTCTGGAGTCGATTTCACCTTTGATAGTCAGTTACTTACCTATATCCTTGCGGTGAAATGGACTACAGCTTTCCCCTACGAATTATCTTCAGGATTTTCTT
>JAQVMI010000365.1 GCA_028703735.1 Candidatus Cloacimonadota bacterium
GCAGTTAAGTTAACGATAGGTAGTGCAACCACTGCTCCATTATACATGTATAGGCAGTTGGGGCTGGAATTGGAGCTTGAAGCCTGCGTTGATGCGCTTCCTGTAGTTCCAAGCTTAGCCCATCCACCCGGGAATGCGGGAGCAGTAACACTATCGAAGTTTTCGGTATGTGATAAGCTTACTATGGCAGGATCAGCTTGAATTTCGAAAGACCAGGCGGGGTCAACAGTGGCATCGCCTTCGTCATTGATAGCTTTAACTGTCCAGTAATAGTAATCCAGATAGCCAAAGGTAACTAAACCCTCGGTTACAGGATTGAAGTATGGATTGGTGGTTACCCAGGAGTATTCTTCAAACATGGTTCCCTCGTCGGTAGCCATATACACACGGTAAGAAGTAGGTGCGCCACCGGTGAGGGCAGGAGTCCAGGTAAGATTAAATCCATCAACAGACTGTCCAGTAGCCCCATTGGTAGGAGAGGTTAGGGTGACTGCATGCGGAGCTCCTACAGGGGTTTGACGAACAATGACATTGTCTATCATCAGGTCGTTATCAACATTGGAAACAGTTGAAATACCATAGAAGGCAATGTATTTGGTTCCGGCAGTGCCCAATGGCAGGGAAACTGTTAATCCGGCGGGAGGAATGTCATTCAACACATAGGTCGAACCGGCATTATCCCACTGGCGGACTACATTTGCGGGAGTCCAGCTTGTGCCATCACCAACCAGAACTGCAAATTGGTCGTCTGTTCCGGTGAGCCCAGGAGTAGTGTTTACACCATAAGCCATGTAAGCGACATCGAATTTTACTTCGTAATCGGCAGCAGGGACAGCGATGGGGGGGGATACAAGCCAGCCATTAAAGGTGCTGTAAATGTTAATTCTTCCGGCTTTGTTCGCGGGAGTTGTAACATTCTTCCAGTCGTCCTGAATCCAGTTACCTGTTCCGGCCGCACCAAGCACTGTGGGGCTTGCCAGCACACCGCTATGCTTACTCCAATTAAGAGGAGGGAAGGCATCCGTGCTGAGCGTTCCAAAATCCACAGACCAGGGGAAAGTGGATACTACGGGATCTGTGCGAGTGGTGAAGCTACGGGGAGTTGGAACTGTGGCATCGCCTGTAGCATTATAAGCCTTAACAGTCCAATAGTAGGTGGTATTGTAATTCAGAGCTGTTACGGGGGTGAAGGTTAGTACGCCTGCAGCGGTCAAACCAATCTGATCGGTTGTGTAGTTGGGAGGATTGGTAACTGCGCAATAAATTGCATAACCTGTAGGAATTCCACCGGTGCTGGGAGCAGTCCAGGTGAAGGTGGGTCTTTCGTTCACTGGAGATGCTGCATCAGCAGGAAGGCTAAGGGTAACGGGACCAGGTGCTTCAGCAGTAACTTCCGGTCCAAGCAAATTATCGACGTAATATGAAGAATAGGAAGAACCACCGGCTCTGATACCGAGATAATAGTTATTCCCGGCAAGTGAACTAAGGTCTATTGTACGTTGTACCCATACAGATGTAGTTGGGTGGGTGAAGGAAGAACCGGTCACCTGTGTCCAAGTGCTTCTGTCGGGTGAATATACAACATCCCATGTCGCAGTAGAACTTGAACAATAGGACATAAAGCTAAGCGAACTTGATCCAGTGATAGTAACCTTAGGTGCTGAGAGAATCTTTAAGCCACTATCGTCTGGAGATAAGTAAGCAGAAGCTGCGCCACTATAATAGGTATATGTGCTTCTCGACCAAGATCCGGGGTTTGCCCAGCCGGCAGGCGGGAAGGTGGCACCTTCGAAGCTTTCGAACAAAGCAGTACTACCATAAGCATAACCGCTAAGTGCTACATCATAATCTGTTCCAGCATAGCTGATGCGTAAAGTAGCTGTTTTTGTTCCAACGCTTGTAGGCTGGAAACGAACGGGGATGTTTACGCTTTGTCCGGCAGTAAGGGAGGCAGGCATATTTACAGTATCCCAGGAGAATTGATCCGCATCTGTACCAATAATGGTGATATCTGCTTCAATCAAATCCAAAGATGCGCCACCAATGTTAGATACAACAACATTGGTATAGGTTGAGTTGCTATTTTCAGCGGTGAAGGGGAATTCGATGCTCGAAGGTGAATAACTGAACATGGCAACATCAGGGATTTCCCGGATAGTTACATCATCCAGATTCAGGTAATATCCATCGCCGGTTAGGGGAGTATCTGTACGCGTGAAGGAAATGTAGCATGTTCCTGAATATGCACTTAAATCTACAACAAACTCCGAATAGGTAGCAAGAGGCAGATTTGTTGATGGCATAAGCACAGTAGTGAATGCTGCTGCAGTGGGAGTTGTTGTAGAGAGCAGGACAGAAATCTCATCGGGTTCGCTCGTTGAACGTGAACGAGCCCAGAATCTCAATTCCTGATTTTCGGTAAGTACTATGGGAGGTGTAACCAGATAGTCATCATTAGCCGTGTTATAGTCAGTATATATCTGGGCAGATTTTGTGCCGGTGCGAGCGTAAGTTGAGCTATCCGAAGTAATCCACTTATCCCCATCCGCATTGTTATCTATCACAGTCCAGCCACCAGGTAAGGCAGGTGCTGTAACAGACTCGAATCCTTCAGTATAGGCAGGATCAAAAGTGGTGATTGTATAATCCACTCCTGAGCCGGTGAAAGAGATTGGATATGTTTCTCTGGTGCCGGAACTCCACGTGACAGTGACGGTTCCGCTATATGGACCACCAACTACTGTGGGGGTAAATGTAGCATAGAAACTGGTAGATTCACCTGCTGTAAGAGCATGGTCGATCGGGGCAATTTCCTCAACTCCATAATAAGCATCAGACGTGCTAATGCTGGAAATGTTTAGAGAAGCAGCTCCGGTATTTGTAATGGTGAATTGTTTCTTCAGTGTGAAACCTGTCTGAATAGTACCAAAAGCCCACGCCTCGGTTAGAGTGGGATTAATGGCAAATTGAGCTTCATCAGGTGGTTCCCGAACTATGATATTATCCAAATCGAAGTAATAGTCTCCAGCACCCCAGGTTCCGATGAATTTCACATTGATGGTCTGAGTATCGTAGGTTGTCAACGGAAGGGTTATGGTTGCATA
>JAQVMI010000366.1 GCA_028703735.1 Candidatus Cloacimonadota bacterium
TTCGGGATCATGGGGTTCATCCCGATGTTCCAAAGAATGTCTCCAAATCTATAACTGTGGATTAAAGATGCTGCGAATTGGCAGTGGTTACGATGTTCATCGGCTTGTGCAGGGCAGAGCTCTTGTCTTGGGGGGAGTGCATATTCCCTTCCAATATGGGCTTTTGGGGCATTCGGATGCAGATGTATTAATCCACGCCATTATTGATGCCTTGTTAGGTGCTTTAGCCCTGGGTGATATAGGCAGCCATTTTCCCGATACAGATAACAGCTACAAGGATGCAGATTCCAGATTATTACTACGCAAGGTGGTAACTATGGTGCACGATTTAGGCTGGGAATTGAACAATCTGGATGCCACTATTTGCGCCACAGCACCCAAACTTAGACCCTTTATAGATACCATGCGCCAGAATATTGCCGAAGATTTTGGCTGCAATATAGAGCTTGTATCGGTTAAAGCTACCACCGAAGAAGGTTTGGGAGTTTCCGGTAAAGGCGAAGGAATCAGTGCCTCTTGCAGCGTGCTATTACATAAGGTGAAGCTATGAAAGCAATTGGCATTATAGGCTATCATCACACAGGCAAAACTACCTTAGCCTGTGCCATTATTTCCCAATTGAAGAGCCTGGGCTATAAAGTGGTATCCATCAAGGATATCCATAACCAAAATTACCGGGTGGATACCGAAGGGAAAAACACTGCTCTCCATATTAAAGCAGGGAGCGAGGCTGTTTTTGCCAAGGGATTGCACGATAGTGCTTTAATTTTCCCCCATAGCCTAAATCTGAACGAGATTATTCCGCTGCTTAAAGCAGATTTTTTAATAATTGAAGGGATGAAAGATGCCCCAATACCCAAGCTTGTATGTGCCAAAAGTACCGCTGAACTGGACGAACTGATAGACGGCACTTGTATCGGAATTTCAGGCATAATTGCAAGCGAGCTATCCACTTATGCCAATCTCCCTGTATTCTGTCTGCAAAAGGACATGGCAGAATTGATGAATACAATTATGAAGAATAGCTTCGAGGTGTTGCCATTTAGCCAGGCTGAATGCTGTTCTGCCTGCGGAGCAACTTGCTACCAAATGGCAGAAAACATTGTGCAGGGAAAAGCAACCCGTCTCGATTGCCGCTTAGACAGTAATCCCCAGATTTCTCTAAAGATAAATAACCAGGAAATGGTGATAGTCCCCTTTGTGCAAAACTTGATAAGGGATGTGATTTTAGCCATGGTGGATAATTTGAAGGGCATAGATCCCAAGGGCAATATATCCATAGATATTAAGCGATGATAACCCCAAGCGAATACTTCTCTAAACGGCATCCCCTTGCCTTTCCTAAATGGCAAAAAGCCACAATTGGCATTGCCGGAGCAGGAGGATTGGGCTCTAATCTTGCCATTTCCCTGGCAAGAGCTGGGGTGGGAATCCTTATTATTGCCGATTTTGATTTCGTAAGCTTGGAAAACCTTAACCGACAGCAATTTAGCCTCTCCCAGGTGGGGCAGCCTAAAGTGGATGCTCTGGCAGCTAATATCCGCTGCTTCAATCCCTTTATCCAGCTAACTTTGCACAATACAAAAGTGATTCCCGCCAATATAGCAGAGCTTTTTGGCAGTGCCGACATCTTGATAGAAGCCCTGGATAATGCCAGCCAAAAAGAAATGCTAATCTCAAACTGGCTGGAGCTGTTCCCGGATAAACCCATAATCGGGGCTTCAGGATTAGCAGGATACGGCGGAAGCGAAGAGATAAAAATCCGGCATTATGGAAACTTGCACCTTGTGGGAGATTTTTATAGCGAACTGCAACAAGATATCAGCCCCATTGCTCCCCGGGTGGCAATTGTGGCAAATATGCAGGCAAACTTGGCTTTAGAGATATTAGCCAGCCTGCCCTGAACCAAAATGGAGATGTAAACTATGTGTGATCAAACTTTTATGGTAAACGAACATATACTTCCCTGGAAAGAGGGATTGGTTATCAGCGATGCTTTAACCCTGATGAATTACACCTTCAAGATGCTGGTGATAAAACTTAATGGCGATTTGGTAAAAAAAGATAGCTACGATACTACCCCAATACCCCCCAATGCAGATGTGAAAGTTATACACCTGATTAGCGGTGGTTAATTAGCTGCAATAATAGCAATTATACAATTTTCTGTACCAAAGGCAACCTGCCACAATTTCCTGCTTACCACCTTTCTTCCCTGCTTCAATTACGGAATCAATAAGGAATCATTAAGCATGAAGTCCTTATTGATTCCTTATTGATTCCGTAATTCATGCAAGAGCAAAGCCGTAATTGTCTATGGATGGTGGGGATTTTATGAACAATATGGACGTTGTGGACACTATGGACATCATGGACAGTATGGACGGTTGGTTATCGGTGTAACCTGTCCATAAAGTCCATAATGTCCATCTTGTCCATTTATTACGTTTTACAGCTCAGTCATATCGCTGTTTATTTCATCATCAATATCTTGCGGGTAATTGTGCTATCACCTGCGGAAAGCTTATAGAAATAGAATCCGGAGGCTACGCTGCGATCCTGGCTATCTTTACCATTCCAAACAGCACTGTAAGTTCCCTGTGGTAGATTTTCGTTCACCAGGCGTTTAACCAATTGTCCCTTAAGGTTATATATCTCCAGGTTCACTGCTGCATCCTTGCCCAGGGTGTAGCTGATTGTGGTGCTGGGATTGAAGGGATTAGGATAATTTCCTGTGGTAACAATTTGCTGCATCTCCTGCAAGCCCATGCCATTAACAGGGGTAACTTCCACACGTAATGGAATAAGCCAGGGATTCATTCCAGAGGCAATATCGCCTGCATCAATATCCAGAACAAGCTGCATACTGCCACTGCGGAGATCACAGCTATTTCCGGTATTCAGATCGGTTAAACGGTAATCGTAACCGGCAGGTAATTTAGCAGTTACATCTCTATCCAGAACAATTGTCTCGTTCAGGCAGTTATCCACCAGCATGTTTTCCACGTTCAGCAGGATATCCCAAGGCCAGGCTTGGTTTTCCCTGTTCTTGATATCACGTGTGTATGCTCCGGGGAAATCCTGCCAGTCGTTATTTGGAATAG
>JAQVMI010000367.1 GCA_028703735.1 Candidatus Cloacimonadota bacterium
AGCATATACCATCGATCCCCTGTTTAACCTTGCAGCTACAATAGTGCCTGCAAGGTAGCTGCAGGGTAACTGCATATAGGCTGTTAAACCCTTTCGAGTGTTGAGTAGCTTCAATGTGGGTAACAAATGGTCACAGCTTCTTTAGGAAATTCCCTACCCAGATTTTTGTTGACAGGCATTCAATAGCTGAATATTGTGCAACTATATGAAATCGGCTCTACAGGAGGATTTATGCACCAACGCAAACCTACCCTGAACGACATGTTTGATTATATAGCTACTCTGTATCCCGAAAGGATAGCCATTCGGGATAAAGCTGAGAGCATCAGTTACAAAGAGCTTTTTAACCGTGCTAATAAAATTGCCAATTACCTGGTATCCATGCTTAGTGGATCGGAGCACGAAAAAAACAGGACTCCTATAGCTATTTATCTGCCATCTTCCATAGATTTTGTTTGTGCCAAATTAGCCATTCTAAAAGCTGGCTACCCCTATTTACCCCTGGATTTAAAATATCCTGCCGATAGAATACAGGCTATTCTGCAGCAAACACATACAGCAATAATTCTAACCACCACAATCCAGAGCAATGCCTTCCCGGAAGGCAATTGGGAACTGCTTACCCTGGATGTCCCAGAGCTGTTTGCCTCTTATAGTAGCGAAATCCCCACTCCCCAAAACAAGCCCGAGGATTTAGCCTATATCATCTTTACTTCCGGTTCCACAGGCATTCCCAAAGGTGCGTCAATTAGGCACGAAAATGTGTTAAATGCTGTGTATTGGACTCATGATTTCTTTAGCATGCAGCCTGGTGAAATTGGGGCTCAGCTTACCAGAGTTGTGTTCGATGCATCAGTTTGGGAATTTTGGGCAAATCTCTTGATCGGCAACACAATTGTGATAGTTCCCGAACACATGATGCTGGATCCCCTGGAGCTTCGCAAGGCTATTGTGAACGATGCCATAGAATACATCTTCCTCCCCACTCCCATTGGTGAAATGATTATCCAGGAAGAATTGTTACCTGGCTCCAAACTAAAATGGGCATGGGTTGGAGGTGACAGATTATTGCAAAGACCCATCCCAAAATTCAGCGCAAAGGTAGCCAATATCTATGGTCCCACAGAATGCACTATTGTAAGCACTTGCGAGATCGTGGAGCCCGATGTTTCCACAGATCCACCTCCCATTGGAGATCCTATCGCCAAGGCAGAAATATACATTCTGGATGAAAACCTCAAAGTGCTGCCCCCTAATACAAAAGGTGAAATTTGCATTGCAGGAGCCGGTGTGGGAAGTGGCTACTATAACGCTCCGCAATTAAGCAATCCTGTGTTTATCCCCAATCCTTTCAGTGATAAAGCAGGAGATATTTTATACCGCAGCGGAGATTTGGGAATCTATAACAGCAATGGAAAACTGGAATGCTTAGGCAGAATTGATTACCAGGTGAAAATCCGCGGTTACAGAATTGAGCTTGGCGAAATTGAAGCTGTGCTGAACAGCCTTCCCGAAATTCAAAACGTTATTGTTCTGGCAGAAGGTGATTCCAACGAAAAAGAACTGATTGCATTTTATACTACCAATAACAGCGTAGCTATGCCAGATAGCGAACTTCAGGCGATTGCAGAAGCAAAACTACCGGATTATATGATACCCCACACTTATATCTTCATCAGTGAATTCCCTTTAACTGCTAATGGAAAAATTGACCGTCGTGCTCTGGTTCGAATACTAATTCCCAAAGAAAGCCAGCAGATTGGCGAACTTCCTACCACAGATTTTGAACAGAGCATCGCGGGAATTTGGAGTCAGGTGCTAAAAACCTCATCCATTAGTTTATCCGATCGCTTTTACCAATTGGGTGGGCACTCCATAAAAGCTGCGCAGATGATAGGGATTATCCGCACAAAGCTAAATTTGGAGATAAGCATTGGCAGCCTTTTAAGCAACCCCAGCCTAAAAGAATTCTGCGCTACAATTAGCTTGCTGAAACCCACAGATAAAACCACTATACCAGTGCACGAAAAGAAAGATGCCTATCCTTTGGCATTCGATCAACAAGGTTTGTGGTATTATTGGCGGCTTCAGCCCAAACGCAGAGATTACATTGTATGCATGCGTTTCGATCTTTTGGGGTTTGTGAATCCTGAGATACTGAAATCTGCCATAGAGTTTTTGCAGGAACGGCATCCCATTATGCGCTGTGGCTTTAGAACCGTGCAAGGAAAACCGGAACAGTATTTCAGGGATACGCAGGAACTTAGCTTTACGTTTATAAAACTTAAGCAACCCGACAAGATAGAAAAGAATGCAGCCAGTGGCGACTCTGAACCTGTTTTTGAACACCAGCAGCTTTTTCCCTATCCTTACGAAACAGAGGAACTGCTTGCCATAGAAAACAGCATGCGTTTAACCCCTTTTAATTTGGATAAAGACCCTCTTTACCGCATTGCTTTGGTGCAATTTGATGAGCAGCACTTTTGCATGTTCCTTAGTATCCACCATATTATAACCGATGGTTGGTCTGTTGGCTTGTGGCAGAAGGAATTACGCCAGGTTTACACTGCTCTGCTAAGTGGAAAACAGCCAAACTTAAGCCCTGTTGGTATCACTTATGGAGATTATACTCTGTGGCAATTGGCAGAAAAGCCTGCCCAAAGATATCCGGAGCAACAGCAATATTGGAAACAGAGACTTACCCCTTTGCCAACCCCGGTGCAATTGCCCTTAAGGTTAACCCCCATATCAGAGGAGTTTCCTGCCGGCAAAAGGGTTTGGTGGAAGCTTAATAAACAGCTTTCACAGCAGCTTAGAGATATCAGTCAGAAATCTGGAAACAGCCTTTTCGCCACGATGCTCTGCCTGTTCAAGGTGCTGGTGTTACAGTATAACGGACAAGAAGACAGCACTATCTTAAGCATTTATGCGGGACGCAACCTGCCACAAACCAAGAATCTGCTGGGCTTGCTTACCAATCTCTTCTTTGTGCGCTCCTCCCTTAATAGCGATAACAGCTTATCCACTCAGATTGCTTTGGAAAATTGCTACTGTGCTGAAGCCATGCAAAATATAGATTATCCCTTCGAGCAGCTTTTG
>JAQVMI010000020.1 GCA_028703735.1 Candidatus Cloacimonadota bacterium
ACGCTCTTCCGATCTCATTATCAACCCAAGGCACAGAGCCGTATTCATAACAGCCCATGTCTATCCTATTGTTCCAGATGCGCCAGTTACCTGCCAGGTCAAAGGGTAAAAGCTGTAAAGCACTTACATCAGGCGTTCCGGCATTTATGCAAGGAGAACCGGAAGCCAAATGTAAATATTCTGGATTACCCAATGTGGTGCTGGCAAACAAGGGCTCTGAGGCAAGATTGTGCTCACCATAAATCAATGTGTTCAGGAGATCAGGATTATGGATATTGGATGATCCACCCCTGATATTGTTATAATCAAAATTCAGATTGCCGATAATGTTGCTTTGGGGAGAAGCATTATATAAGAATAGTTCATGGGGTGTATCAGGATTATAGAAAATATTGTTGCGCATCTCTACCTTCCCCCCGATACCAACTGCGGCTCCCTGCCCATAGTTTTCATAAAAAGTGCAATTAGATACCTTGTAATCACCATATCTGTTGTTTCCAAAAACAATGGGTGCCCCTGCATTGGATCTGATGTTCTCAAACAGGCAGTTATTGACGTTTACGTTCACAATATTCTCGGTACTAATGTAGTTATTAGAGATATGAAAGGTGTTTTGGTTGTTTTGAACTGAGATATTACGGAATGTGCAGTTCTCCACAGTAAGCGAATCTTCCACCCATATATTTACAACAGTAGTGCCCCAACTGTCATCCCCCGGTGTATCGGGCGAAGTATAGGTGGAGTGTATGTTTTCAAAAATTGAATTTCGGATAGAGCCAGAATATGCTGCAATAATTTCGAAGGCTGATTCGGGAGTTGTGATATTTCTGATAATGAGGGAATCAAATGTAGAGAATTCTAAATAGTCCAGACAAATTGCACCCCAGTTTTGGACGACCATGTCTTCAGTTACTATGTCTGAAATGATGGTGTTTCTTGTAAGATTGCCCATACCGAGAGCCCTGTTTCCTTCACTGATACCGGAGATAATTCTGAAACCCTTTAAAAGTATATTTGTGCATCTATCACCTCCAAAGAACTGGGTTAAACTCGTAAAGGGAGCAATGTTTGATGATATGGTTGTGAAGTCCGAACCGGCACCTATGATGTTTATATTTGATTTTAAAGGAATCGGCAGAATCTGATCATTTATACCTTCGCTATATGTGCCTGGCAGAACGTGTACTGTCTTCACATTAAGGCTATCTGCGGCTATTCTGTGTATCGCCCTGGTGATGGATTTCATAGCCTGAGAGGAGTTCAGTCCCGAATTGCTGTCATCACCATTTGGGCTTACATATAGGTCATGATTCACTTCTGTCCGGTAGGCTCTTTGGATATTAACCGTGTCTGTGTATTGCTCAAAAACAGGTAAATTGCTATGCCTTGCCACATAAAACCTATCGGGAGTGCTGATGGTAAACATGTCCAGATTGATCTCCAAGTTTGCCCTGATATCAGTAACGAGAATATCTACAGGATTAGCACCGTAGTTCGAATAAATTGAACAGCGATTTACAGGATCAAAGACGATCGTGGGGTAGTGGGTTGAAGCACCATTCAAAGCCATCCCACCCCCTTGGACAACAGCATAATTATTAAAAATGTTTAATCCGCTAATAGTCATATTATTACAAAAGGCAAATATACCTCCACCTATAGCTGCATGGTTCGAAGAAATTGTGCAGTTTGCCAATGCTACTGTGCTATTAGTGTATATCAGAATACCTCCACCTCTGCGTAACCCATCCCATATAGGGTATCCTATACCATTGGTAATAGTAAAACCCCTTAAGGTGGCATTCTGCTCATGATTGCGAAAAACCACGCATGAGCCGTTTTGATTGCCATCAATAATGGTGCTGTTGATATATGTGCTGTCATTAGTGGTGGCTTCCAGACTGCAAACCGTGATGGATTTGCCTATGTAATCAATATTCTCATAATACCTGCCGGGATATACCAATACCGTATCACTATTATCTGCTACCTCGATAGCGGATTGAATGCTTGTGTAAGCCTGGCTGCCATCCAAAGCAACGCTTATGGTAGCAGCATGCACCATGCTCGTCACGATTAGCATCAGTAAGGCAAGAATAGATAACTTCATCCTTATATCCTTCATTTTAGGATATAGGGAGAGCAATGGCTCTCCCTATACCAACTTTAAGTTATTTTAGCAGCAGCATTTTTTTGGTGATGCTCTTGTCTGGTGTGATCATACGGTAGTGATAGATTCCGCTGGCAACATTTCTGCCATACTTATCGGTGCCGTTCCAGATTACACGATGCGAGCCACTTACCTTGGCACAGTCCACCAGAGTAGTTACCTGTTTACCAAATTTGTCGAGTACTTCAATAACAATATTTCCATCCGAAGCTAATTCGTAAGATACCTCAGTTTCTCTATTTCTATGGGCTGCCCACACTTGAGTTATCTTATCTTCATAGTTAGCGTCCACCATTAGGCAGGATTTGTTCACAGGCATATAAAAGTAGTTGGTTCCGTGAAACGATACTTCCAGAAGATTGCTGTCCTGAAAGTAGCATACCTTTTTAGTGCCGGATTGATAATGGAATACCAAAAGGAAGTTTTCCCTCCTAAGCCAGTCTTTTCTATCGGGATAAACACAAATGGAGAGTGTTTTGCCATTTACTCTGCTTGCACCCACACAAAGATCATTGATGAAAACACCAACTTCAGTAGGCATATCATTATCAGACAGCTCAGACAATTCAAGATACAGCGGAATGTAGTTCTCATACTCTTCAAACTGAAAATGTTGAGGTGCTTTGGCGAGAACAGCATTCACAGGTTTTCCATGATTCCAAGTGAAATCACAGTTCTCCTTCACCCGAATGACTACCATATCTCCATAATTTATAATGCAGTTATCCACATCACCAACCCATCCGCCCTCAGGTTTTCGCCCTATACTCCAATACTGTGATTTCACAGATAACACCTTGTCACAAATGGGCTCTATTGCCTCCAATATCCTGGCACTTTGCGGATTGAAGTATCCAATCCAGTTCTCTGTGTAATTGCCCAAATTATCTTTAGCAAAAAGCTCGATTGTGGTGTTCAGGTTTTGTTCTTTGCCGGTAATACATATGTTTTGCGTCTCTTTACAAGCTTGATTCAGCTTAATTTTAAATCCCTGAAGGCTATGGACGGGGGTGTCGCCAAAGATGAGGTTTGAGGTAACAAACTCCATTTTCCGGGGACGTTCTGCATAAGATCGAAACATTACCCAATCCAGAGTGTTTTGATTCACGATGGGCATAAGCAAATTCCCCAGGATATTATCCTGTTCTTTCTGAAACAGAACCGGGAAACTCATCCATTTGTACTTGCCGATTGAGGTTGAGTATTGAATGGTACCGTCTTGCAGGTACCTGCTATCCTGCTCCATAGCATATAGACAATTAACAGCGAATAACGCACTAACGGCCAGCAGCAAAATCTTCTTTATTCTCGTAGTAACAGATTTTGTGCGTAATCTCACAGCAATGGCTGGCAAATGCAATCTTACTGAGAAAGCTGTCACTCTATTCTCGCCTATTTCGCCAAAATCATCTTACCTGTGAAGGCTTGTTTGTTGCAATTCACGCGATAGAAGTAGATTCCGCTGGAAACTGGTTGACCGAAATCATTAATGCCATCCCATACAGCTTTATGGCTACCAGAGGGCAGGTTAGAATTTAGCAATTGCCGCACTTTCTGGCCTTTAAGGTTATAGATTTCCAAAGTGGCAACGCCTGCCAACGGAAGGCTGAAATCAATGGTGGTGCTGGGATTGAAGGGATTGGGATAGTTCGTGGCATTAATTACATTAGCCAAGGCAGGGGAAATAGGATCATCATTTGTAACCCAAGGCTCAGAGCCATACTCAAAACAACCAATATCTATCCTGCCATTCCAGATGCGCCAATTACCTGCAAGATCGTAAGGAGGTAGATTCAAGCCCAGAGTATCTGAAGTTCCGGCATTGATGCAGGGAGAGCCGGCAAAGAGACTGTAGTAAAGCGGATCATGGATATCAACACCTTCCAGAAAGAGGGGATTGCCTGTAATATTGGTATCCGAGTAGTTAATTGTGCTCCCGGGGCCTTGCCAGATATCACTGTAACCATTTCTGATCAGGTTGTTATTGAGAGTTAGTGTGGTTGGGATACCAGTCCCATCCATAGGATTAATGGCTATTTCTACAGAACGTTCATTGTAAAAAATGCTGTTGGAGATTGTTACGTTTCCATTGACCATCAATGCCTCTCCATTACCTGTATGCCCGGCAAAAGTGCAATTCGTGATTTCCATGATAGGATAAGCATTACCAACTATTAATACTCCTCTTTCGTTACAGCTTATGTTCGAAAACAAGCAGTTCCGAAGTGTATAATACTGTTGGAATGTGGGATCTGGCACTGTACCAATGCTAATAGCCTGCGAATTGTCATCTGCCATGGTTAGATTGGTAAATATTGAGTTCTCCACGATAAGACTCTCTCCAACAGAAACCCAAAAAAGTGCATCACCCCACACTTCAGAACTGACAAAAGTATTTACCCCGTTTCGAAATGTACAATTTCTGATAACACCGCTTAAGTAACCCTGACATGAAACGAAACCATAACCATCTGTAGCAATGTTTTCTATAATCACATTGTCCCATAAGGTGTTGATAGCATATGCAATGTTAATCACCGCACTCTGATCAGGACTCAGGTCATGCATCCTAAGATTCTTCAGATGTAGATTGTCTTCCTTATGACCCCAAATTGCACAGCTATTATCAGAGCCTTCTGAAGTGATAGACATGTCTTCCAAGCTTGCATTGGTTTGGTAACAGCTGGTAAATACCTTTAACGAATTGTATTGCACACTGGCATAGGATGGATCCATTTTACCAATCATCTGCGTGGCATCGACTCCTGCTCCCTGTAGCTTTACCCAGCTTTTAAGCGAGATAGGAAATATCTGCTGATTGGCAGATATGGAATAAGTTCCTGGCAGGATGTGCACCGTCTTTGTATTCAGGCTGTCTGAGGCAACTCTATAAATGGCTGTCTTAATTGTTTTTAGTGCACTTGCGGAGCTGAGTCCATCGTTGCTATCATCTCCATTGGGAGAAACGTAGAGATCACTATTTACCTCCTGATGATGGGCTTCCACAGAACTGATATTTAGCTGGAAATCACTGCCCCAAGCTCGGTAAGGAGCTGCATAATAACTGGTCGGATTGGCAACGGTGAACATCTGCAGGGGGATATCCAGATCACCATTAATGGAATGAGCCACAATATCTTGTCCGGCTCCTGCGGTGTTGTTGTAAATAGAGCAGAGGTTTACCGGGTCAAAGCTTGCTGATACTGTCCCCATATAGCCATTTATATACATCCCTCCACCCATGATATAGGCGTAGTTGTCATATATACATAAACCTCGTAAAACGGTTGTGCATTTATACACATTAATGCCTCCTCCATAAGCAGATGCATTTTCATATATATAGCAATTGGTTATTGTTGAAGAACTATTTTCACCCATTGAGATTCCGGATTTGGAGTTGGTTATAGAAAATCCACGAACTCCAATGTTTTGAATATTCTGGTTTATTCTTATACCAGAGGAGTTCAATCCTCCATCAATAATTGTAGTTAGAATAAACGATTGATCGTTTGTTGAATACTCTAAACTCACCAATATGAGATTATTTATAGATAGGTTAACATTCTCATAATATCTACCTGGATAAACAAGAACTGTATCTCCAGGCGAAGAAGCTGTAACAGCAGATTGGATGCTGGTGTATTGTCCGGTCCCGTTTATGTCAACAGTGCGGGTAAGTGCGCTAATATCAGACAGGAATAGGCTGATTACTACGAAGAAGATCCATTTATTTCTTGGCACTTTAACTCCTTAATTAGGGGAGGGGTTATCCCCTCCCCCTTTGAGATTATTATCGCCTACTTTAACATAAGCATTTTTTGAACCAGAGTTTTCTTGGATGTTGTTAGTTTATAGAAATATACTCCGGTGGAGCAGTTACTTCCTTTGTTATCAGTGCCATTCCATGTGATTGTATGGTTACCGGGGTCTGCACCACCATTATAAAGGTTTTTTACCAATTGACCTTTAAGATTGTATATGTCCAATGATATATGTCCAGGTTCAGCCAAAGAATAGCTGATGCTGGTGCTCGGATTAAAGGGATTAGGGTAGTTTTGTTCCAGGCTTAGTACCGGAATAACCGTATTTGTAAGGTCATCGGGAGTGATTTTTATAATGTATACCGGGTATGCAGAGTCACTACCAATAATGCTGCTACTCAGTTGGTTGTCGTCAATAGAAACACTTCTCATTTCCAGAGGTTGGCTTTTACTCTCGTAGAAAAACACGAGTTCAACCAAACCTGAAGACAAGCTTTCGCCCTCTTCAAGATAAGCGCAAATCTGCTCCAAGGAATCTGTTACAACAACCGCCCCTTTGCATATCCCGTCGAGCTTGAGACCGATCTCTTTTAGGTTAGATAGATCGACAGCAGACAAATCAATATGTACTGGAGTATAATCTGCTTTTTCTTCATAAAGGAAAGCGGTCGGTACTTCTTTCTTTTTAGGATCAGTGGGTATCGTCGTGTTCCATTGGAATTCATGATCGTTCACAGTAGTTACGATAACCATGTCTCCGCAGTTTATCGGGAGCATTTTTCCTATTATTGCTCCGATCCCGCTGTTGGGATCTCTGTAGAGACACCAGTCCTTGGCTTTGATCATGGTAATATCATTCCAGATTGATGCAAATGCATCAGTAGGCAATGAACTATCGGTATCGTAATATCCAATCCAGTTTTCATATGTCTGACCGCCATTGGAACTACTACCATAGATCATAAAGGGAGTGTTATCTGGAGTAAGGAAACCACTATGATGCAATTCAACTGTGGTGGGGGGTAAACCACTGTTGTCCACGGGTAGCAACTTAACTTTATAGCCTTGAGGGCTAACGACGTTGTGTGTATCAATATAGTCTCCCCAATCAGAGCCATCCCAACGTATGAATCGAACTGAGTTGCTATAACTCCACAGAATCTCTTGTAGGACATTCGCTACTACATCATCATTCGAGTTTTGATGAGTTCCCAGAAGCTCATTAAAGAATACATCCGCGTCTGATTTCCCATCTGTAAGCGAGTTTACAACCGGGTAACTTACCCAATGATAGGTGTCGCTCCGATCATTTTCTCCCGATCGAAAGCGATATTGCCAATATCTGTGACCTATTGCTCTGAAAGCACCAATATCTGGAGGAGTACCATCAGTATCATTGACTCCGGTTCCGGTGTCTATACAATATGACATCGTGGTTGCGTTCCATAATGGGACGTAATTGGCATCCAGTTGAGGGTCACATTGGTAGTTGAATCTGGGTGCAGAGGGATTGTAAACACTTGCAGGATTATTTGGATTATAAAGGTTGGCACTGAATCCGGAAAGGCTTACATTGTGAAGCATATTGTAGTTGATGCTTACTGGAGAGTAACCTGAATCTGAATCAATCGTGCATCCATTGCTGTTCGTGGAGCTGAATATATTATTCCTGATCTGAATATCCTGAACAGCAATACCAGCATTGATCCTAAAATTGATGGCACATAGCCCGTTATTACTGTATTGGGGTGTATTTACGATAGTGTTATTAAGAAACTTGATAGGTGACGCCGCTTGGGTCACATATGTTCTTAACCCAATAACAGGCATCAGCAAGCAAGGCACAAGAGCCAGCAAAGTTATAAATATTTGTCGCATCTTCATAATTCCTCTTTCCTACAAGGTGTGAAGGTATGGTGCAGTTTTTATTATCATCTGGGGAAATTAGTCCTATCGGGACGAAAGGTTTAAGCGTCGGGTTTTAACCCGGCGGGCAGGATAAATCCTCTAAACCAAGTCCATTAGGGATGGCAGGTGATAATAAAAAGTTCACATAAATATTGCATGCAATTTCTAATCCATCTGTCGTCCCCATGGGACTTTTTTCCTTGGGCTTGGCATTTTTATCGCCGGGTTGAAACCCGTCGTTAAAATTTGACATCCATATGGGATTTAGCCATAACAATGTTTATCTCAAGCATCGGGATGCAATCCCGACAGTACAACAGCTTAAAAAGCTATGTTACGGCATCTCACCGTGAAACTCTCACAGCTTTAGCTCTCACTGTGTAACTCTCACAGCTTTAGCTCCTCACTTCGCCAAAATCATCTTACCTGTGAAGGCTTGTTTGTTGCAATTCACGCGATAGAAGTAGATTCCGCTGGAAACTGGTTGACCGAAATCATTAATGCCATCCCATACAGCTTTATGGCTACCGGAGGGCAGGGGAGAATTAAGCAATTGCCGCACTTTCTGACCCTTTAGATTATAGATTTCCAAAGTGGCAATCCCTGCAACCGGAAGGCTGAAATCAATGGTGGTGCTGGGATTGAAGGGATTGGGATAGTTCGTGGCAGATATTACATTCTCCACAGCAGGAATAAATGGATCATCATTATCAACCCAAGGCACAGAGCCGTATTCATAACAGCCCATGTCTATCCTGCCATCCCAAACTCGCCAATTACCTGCAAGGTCAAAGGGTAAAAGCTCTAAAGCATTTACATCCGGCGTTCCTGCATCAATGCAGGGGGAAGCATCGGCAAGGCGCAGATAATCTGCGCTACCGGCGGTAGTGCTTGCAAACAAAGAACCTTCGCTAATGTTATGCTCTCCATAGGCTAAGGTATTTATAAATGATGTATTCTGTATATTGGCTGTGCCGCCTCGGATATAGCTGTAGTCTACATTCAGATTACACGCAGGTTGCTGCGCTGATGGATTATACATCACTATTTCCTTGTTCGCATCAGGATTGTAGAATACATTGTTCCGCATGCTTACATTGCCAATTAAGCCCACTACAGCTACAGAGCCATAGTTATCATAGAATGTGCAATTATTCACCTCAAGGCTGCTATTGTTGTTACTGCCCAAGAATATAGCTCGATCGTTATTGGTTCTGATGTTATCAAACAGGCAGTTGTTTATCTTGATACTTACGTCTTGTGTCGTCAAATTGTTCCATATAGAAATACCAAATGTAGGTTGATCGTTTTGGACACTTATATTGCTAAACTCGCAGTTTTCTATGGTAAGGGAATCTGCTACCCAAATGCTAATCATGGATAGGCCGCTAAATAGGGGATCATCAGATACATAAGTGGAATTGATATTTGTAAACGTGGAATTGCTGATCTTAGTATTGGATACTTCACTCATCTGAAGGACTGTTTCTAGCGTTGATACATTTTCTATCACTAGTTTATCAATAATCACAGAAGTGGGTTTTGACATCAACAGCACACCTCCGAAATCAGATACAGACAAGTCGACAATCTGTATATCACTCATATTCATATGATGTTGTGAAAAGCTATTTACGAGGATACTTCTGGTATTGCTCGTGCTTCCAGTTATTTTCATCCCGCTAATAGAACTATGTGTGGTTCTCACAGCAAAGATGAAAATTGGGTAACCGATAGTTGATTCAGTTTCCGAGTAAAGCGTCACCACTCCCGCCCCGGCACCGATTAGGTTTGTATAAGACTTTATCGGGATGGGGTATATCTGCTGGTCTTCGCCTTCCTCATACACGCCGGGTAGAAGATGAACGGTTTTAGCATTCAAGCTATCGGAAGCTATCAGATGAACAGCTTTGGTAATAGTTCGCATTGGCACATCCGAGCTTAAGCCACTATTATCATCATCTCCATAGGGGCTAACATACAAGTCGTGATTTATCTCACTGCGATATGCCTGTTGTGTGACTACGGTATCATAGTATTGCAGTAATTCGGTAAAGTTGATAAATCTATCTATATAAAACGGATACACTGGATTCACGGTGCTCACATCTAGATTTATAGAAATATTTGCGGCGATATCATATAAGCCGATATCAACAGGAGCCGCTCCGTAGTTGGAATACACAGAACACCGATTGGCTGAATCATAAACTATGCTCGGATAATGTGTTCTTGTCCCCACATGGCTGATCCCTCCGCAGTTCGTAAGGGCAAAGTTATTGTGAATCCTTAAACCACTTAGAAAAACAGAGCACTTGGAAGTACTTAATCCTGCTCCACTTCCGGCATAGTTACCAGTTATCTCGCAATTGATTAGGGAGACGTTGCAATCAATGTACACAAGCACCCCCCCTCCCCTTGTGTATTCATCATAGGTGAAATAGCCTGTCCCATTGGTAATGGTAAAACCCCTTAGAGTGGCATTCTGTTCGGCATTGCGAAAGGCAACACAAGAGCCATTACGATTACCATCGATAATGGTTTGGCTGATGTAGGTGCTGTCGTTGGTTGTGGCTTCCAAACTGCATACAGTGATGGATTTGCCAATGTAATCTATATTCTCTATGTATCTACCGGGATGTACCAGAATAGTATCGCCACTATTAGCAGCTTCTATGGCAGCTTGAATGGAGCTGTATTGCTCACTGCCATCTATCGCTACATTCAGCGTTACGGCAAAGCTCATTATGGTAAATGCCACCATAAGGGTTAATAATAATAGTCTCTTCATTGTTGCTCCATTCATCTAAATATCCCTTTCTCTCTCTGTTAAATTCTGTCATTTCTTGCCTTGCTTGTCGTTCCCACGCAGGATAGACAGCTAAGAACATGCAAGGGAGAGCATAACCCTCCCTTGCTAATTTACATTACTTACTTCATCAGCATCATTTTCTTGGTGATGCTTCCTTCTTTGGTGGTCAGGCGGTATTGATACAAACCGCTGGCAACCTTTCTGCCATATTTATCCGTTCCGTTCCAAACCACTTTGTGGGGTCCACTC
This sequence comes from Candidatus Cloacimonadota bacterium, assembly GCA_028703735.1. GTDB lineage: Bacteria > Cloacimonadota > Cloacimonadia > Cloacimonadales > Cloacimonadaceae > Cloacimonas. The sequence continues at coordinate 10,904 of JAQVMI010000020.1, forward strand.
GCTTTGCTCTCACTAACCAAGGTCTTAACCAATTGACCCTTAAGATTGAATATCTCGATCTTGGCAAGACCCTCTGAGGCAATCTCGTAACTAATGGTTGTCACAGGATTAAAGGGATTAGGGTAGTTGGGAGATAAACCGGTTATTGGTACTATCGTATTTATCACGGCAGACGAATTGATGGCAATGTCATAATGGGGAATGCCATTTTCGTTGTTTAGTGTTAATGAATGAGAATCCAGTTTACAAGATTGCTTGATATTATCCATCGCTTTGGTTTCGAAGTATAACACCAATTCGCAATCTTCCGGATTTAATACTTCATATTTATCCAGATAAGCGCATAGGTCGGTGTAGTTACCTTCAACCTTTACCGCACCCTTGCACTCTCCATCCACATACAAACCAATTTCAGAGGGTAACACTTCAAAACCGCTAAGGTCTATAAACATAGGCATGTAATCCAGTTTCTCCACGTATTCGAAAGCAGTTGCTTTGGGTCTTACTTTCGGGTCTATCGGGGTTACATTGCTCCACGCGAAGCTGCAATCTTCAGTTACGGTAACAACTACCATATCTCCATAGTTTAGGGTTAAGTTCGCAGAGCTAACCCTCCAATACCCATTGCCCTTAATGGCACTCCAATATTGAGTTTTGATTGATGTTACCTTATCCAGTATCGAGGCAAGAGCAGTGAAGGGGCTGGAGCTCTGTGGCAGGTAATAGCCTATCCAGTTTTCGTTTACACCTGTGGTGCTACCGGCAGGATGGGCAAAGAGGTTTATAACCGTATTAGGTGCTTGGATGAAGCCGGGAGCTGCGATTTGAATTGCTTGTGTAACCCCTGGTTGGAGGTTGATCTTATAACCAAGGACACTGCGTACTTCTACATTCCCATGCCATAACTCGCCATTATGATATGCCATAGCTACTGGATATTCATCTTCAACTTTCCATATAACCTGATCAAGAACATAAAAATCCGATATCGGAGCAAAAAAGTTTCCTGTAGTATCGTATCCTTGAGTAATCCTATTCAATACTGGGAAGCTCATCCATTTAGGGGTTCCCCCTGTTGGCATTGCGTATTCTTCACGGGTATGGCTCATGGCAGGATAAGCACCAATATCTGGAGGAGTACCATCAGTATCGTTGACTCCGGTTCCTGTGTCTATACAATGAGACATAATGGTAGCATTCCATCTTGGGACGTAATTGGCATCCAGTTGAGGATCACATTGGTAGTTGAATCTGGGTGCAGAGGGATTGTAAAAACTTGCAGGATTATTTGGATTATAAAGGTTGGCACTGAATCCGGAAAGGCTTACATTGTGAAGCATATTGTAGTTGATGCTTACCGGATAGAAACCTGCACCGGAATCAATTGTGCACCCATTGCTATTTGTAGAACTGATTATGTTGTTTGTTATTTGAATATCCTGGACAGTAATACCAGCATTGATCCTAAAATTGATGGCACATAGCCCGTTATTACTGTATTGGGGTGTATTTACGATAGTGTTAT
>JAQVMI010000368.1 GCA_028703735.1 Candidatus Cloacimonadota bacterium
TTATATCCAAAAATTCCCAGGGAAAACTATCCAGCGAAGTGCGGATGAATTCTTTATTCACTTATAATGGAAAGGGCAGATGCCGTTTATTTACATATTCTCTTACCGGCTCCATGCTCTCTAACAAATTTGCGGGATCCCTATCTAATATTATTACACAGCGCGGAGCTGTGGTAGTATAAACCGCTACCTGAAGCAGGTTTTCGGATACCCCAACCAAGGTGTCCATAATGTCGTTATAATCTTTTTTCATGGTTTCTCCATTCTTTGTTAAGAGGGGTTATTTTCCAAATACGCTGCTGCACAAGCTCTGGCAAGATTTCTTATTCTGCCAATGTATGCAGCTCTTTCGGTAACACTAATCACACCCCGTGCATCCAAAAGATTGAAGCTATGCGAACAGCGCAGCAACATATCATAAGCTGGATACACCAAACCCTGTTTCAGCAACGCTCCGCATTCGGTTTCATAATCTTTGAACAGCCTGAACATCAAGCTGGTATCGGCATGGTTAAAATTATAGTTCGAATACTCCTGTTCACGCTTGTAAAACAGCTCTTCATACAAAGTATTTTCGTTCCAGCGGAGTTTGCGATAGTCCTCCACATTCTGGATATACATGGCAAGCCGTTCCAATCCATAGGTAAGCTCTACGCTAACCGGAAATAAATCTATGCTGCCCACTTGCTGAAAATAGGTAAACTGGCTAATCTCCATACCATCCAGCCAAACTTCCCAGCCTAAACCCCATGCCCCCAGGGTAGGAGATTCCCAATCGTCTTCCACAAAGCGGATATCATGTTTTTCCACTTCCACTCCAATGGCAATCAAGCTTTTTAGATAGAGATTCTGAATATCATCCGGACATGGCTTTATTATCACCTGAAACTGGTAATAATGCTGAAGACGGTTAGGATTATCTCCATAGCGTCCATCTTTGGGTCTGCGGCATGGCTGTGGATAGGCAATGGAGCAAGGCTTAGTTCCCAAAGCTCCAAAAAAAGTGGCAGGATGAAAGGTTCCTGCTCCCATTTCGATATCATAGGGTTGTAACAGGTTGCACCCTTTCTGTGCCCAATAGGTTTGCAGTGTAAGAATCATGTTTTGAAAGTTCATTTTATTTCCTGATGTATTGATTGCATAGTTGTTTTATTCTACATAGCTGCGCCCGCACTTCGCAAAGCTTATCGTAAAGGTCTTCAGGCGGAGGGGTTTCATCCAGATTCAGCGATAGCTGATCGCCATCTGCATCCTGAGCTATGGCACTAATCAAATTGCGCTCTTGCTTCAGCTTCTGCCTGGCTCCTTCTATTGTGAAGCGTTGATTATACAGCAAATCCTGAATTTTCTTCAGCAATTCTATGTGATGTTCGCTGTATTTACGAATACGCCCTTCACCCTTTTTGGGACGCAAGGCAGCAAATTCGCCCTCCCAAAAACGGATTACATGAGCCTTCACTCCCAGCAGGTTACTAACTTCGCCGATGGTATAGTAATACTTTTTCATAGTTTCCTTTGCTTCCCATACAATAGACTAATGATAAATAGCCCCAGTGCCACACAAACAAACAGCATGGGATAATAAACAATATGGCGGTAAAGCGGAATTTTGGGGGTTGTATATAGAGGTGAGGTGATATTTGTTACTTTAAACAGCGGTGCACTGCTGATTACTTCCCCCAGGGGAGAAACAATCATCGAAATCCCTGTATTGGCACTGCGGTAAATCTGGATGCGGCTTTCCACAGCACGGAATTTGGTCATCACAGCATGAAGCCAGGGACCGTATGAAGTGCCAAACCAGGCATCATTGGTGATGTTTACCAGGAAATCACTTTTCTGTGGACTACCCTCATGTTTTTTTAGCGGAATTGCCATCTGTTGATTTAAGCCAGCAAAAGCAATTTCGTAACAGATAGAGGGGGAGAATATTAAGCCATCACTTTCCATCCAGGCAAGGCTTTTGCCAAATTCCCAATTTGCCTGCCCAAATTGCAGATTCCATAGCCAGGGAATTTTATCCAGCCATAGCATCCTTTCCCCTATGGGAACCAGGATGTTTTTGTAATACAGGTTAGAAATCCTGCCATCAGGCTTTATTAGTGCTGCCGCATTGTAAAAATATTGCTCGTCCACATGTGTTGGCGGAGCTGGCTCGAAATGCGGAAACCCCGTAAATATTTCCAGATTATATCTTTGGCTAAGCTGCTGAATCCGCATCATGGAAAACTGATCGTGCATCAGATAAACCGGAATTGCAGCTTCCGGAAAGATGATTAAATGGGTGGAATCCTTAGCTGCAACAATGCAAAGCTCTTCGTAACGCTGCAGGATGGTTTCATAGAATGCCTGATCCCATTTTACATCCTGTGGAATGGAAGGCTGCATTATGCTTATCTTTGGCTGATGCTTTTGCAGGGGAAGCTTTACCAAACAATAGTAGCCATAAGCAAACCAGGCAAGCATGATAAACCCCGCCGTAACAAGAGCTTTGTATTTTCCCCTAATGGCTTTGTAAATTAGCACATTAATTAGCAAGATCAAACCCGAAATGAGGATCACTCCCCCTAAATCGGCAGTTTGGATCAGGATGGTGTAATCGGATAAAGAATAGGCGTTGTGAAACCAGGGAAAGCGCGTTTCCCCAAAATTCTGCAGGTATTCGAAGCTGAGCAATACAGAGATAAAGCCAACCTCGTAAAATGGCTTTAGCCGGTTTCCGATGCGCCGAATAAGATAAAATGCCAGCCAATAAAACAGGAAATAGACTATTCCAATGCCAATTAATCCACCCGGGGTTACCTCTGCAATCCAATAAAAGATTGTGCCAATATATATGGCAGCAAAAACAGCAGCAGCAGCCCAAAGCTTAACCAAAGGCTTTTGCAGGTAATGTAAAAGCGGAATCCAACCCAGTAAAACCAGCCAACCCAGGTGTATTGGTAAGCGGGATAAGCTTATAAGTATTGCGCTAAAAACCACCCAAAGCAATGCTGGCACTATTGAACCTGCTGATAACCAATTTTTAACAAGCGTATCTCCTGATCCTGAATCAGAGTAAGCACATCACCATTGATGCTCATT
>JAQVMI010000369.1 GCA_028703735.1 Candidatus Cloacimonadota bacterium
AGCGAAAGAAGAGGCTTGCTGTACTTAAAAAGCCTGGAGGGAGATCTTTATCCCGTGGATGCCGAAGCCGTGGTTTTGGCAAAATACAGCAGTATTTACACAGAGGATCTACCCATTTTCAGCACCTATTTTTCTAATAATCAGTTCAAAGCGGGAGTAAAACTAAAGAAACCCGGACTTGCAAGAATTTTAGCTTTACATCAGCGGATCATCAAAGAAGCTCCCGATTTCTTACCCCGCATCTCAGAATACTATTTTATCGATAACACGGTTAATATTATCGATGCCAAATACGGCACACGCATAATTCCTTCGGATGAAGATATGTCAAGTCAGCTTAAACGCTATCTCTTTGTTCAGGATAATGGCAATATTGATAGACGTGGCGTAGTGGATCTGCGTTTCAAAAATCAAGTTGTGGTAAAGGCAGGAAACAAATGAAGAATACATTGATAACCGCTCTGGATATAGGATCTTCCGCAATTAGGGTAATCATCGCTAAGGATGTGGGAGGAAACCGCCTGGAAATACTTGGCATTGGCGAAAGCGATTCCGAAGGTATTGAACGAGGAATAGTTCGCGATATTCAAGCTTTGGCAAATTGCGTAAAAAAAGCAATTGGCGATGCCGAAAAAGCTGCTAACATAAACGCCCAAAACATCTTTGCCAATATCACCGGAGAACATATCAGAACCCATTTGGGGGACGGGCGTATATCTATCCCCACAGACACACCTAACGAGCCTGGGGAAATTACCCTGGATCATGTGGAGCAAGTGATAAACGATGCCAAGAACAGTGTGAAGATACAAAAAGGCTTTGAACGCTATCGCATTCTGCATGGCATCCCTCATAACTTTGTGATAGATAATCAGGAAGATATTCATAACCCCATAAACATGAATGGATTCCATCTGATAGCCAAGGTTTGTGCCATTTTAGCAGAATTAACTCCGCTTCGTAACTTAAGCAAATGCATCGAGCTGGCGGGATACCACATAGAACCGGAAAACTTCATTTTGAATCACATCGCCCTGGCAGATTCTGTGTTAAGTGAAGACGAACGGCGTTTGGGTGCCATTGTTTTAGATATTGGGGGAGGAACCTGCGATTTGGCAATTTATAGCCGCGGTAGCCTGGAAAAGATAATGGTTATCCCCATGGCTGGCAAGAATATTACCGAGGACCTTGCCATCGGGCTGAAAACAACCATAAGCAATGCAGAATACCTAAAAGTGGAGTATGGCAATGCCCTGGCAAGCAGCGTTGATCCTAATATCGAGATAGATGTGGAAGGAATCAGTGGTAGAGCCGGTAGCCGAAAAACACAATATTTGCTTAGCCATGTAATCCAGCATCGTGTGGAAGAAATGCTTTCCATATGTTATGCTAAAGCAAAGGATTTTTACACTCCAGAATTGGTAACAGCGGGTATTGTGCTCTGCGGTGGAACTGCCAACTTAAAGAATATTGATGTAGTGCTTTCGGATGCCTTTAATCTGCATGTAAAGGTTGCAACTCCAGATCTTTCCCGCCTTAATGGAATGATCAGCCGTTTGGAAGACCCTGCCTATGCAACAGCCGTGGGCATTCTGTATCATGCTGCAGGGCAGGAAACAGAGCAAACTACAAAAAGCTTTAATCTGAACAACTTTAAATCAAGTAAATTAGTGGATAAATTTAAAAAAATACTAAAGGACTTTACCTAAGGGGGAAAAGATGATCGAATTCGACAAAAATCCAGCACAAATTGGCACAAATATCAAAATAGTGGGAGTTGGAGGTGCTGGCGGTAATGCCATCAACACCATGATTAAAAACAACTTGTTTGGGGTGGAATTTATCGCTGCCAATACCGATGGTAGCGATCTGATTAAAAGCAAAGCCAACATGAAACTGCAATTGGGCAAGAAATTGACCCGCGGGCTTGGTACCGGAGCAAATCCAGATCTTGGTTCCCGCAGCGCAGAGGAATCTAAAGACGAAATAAAAGCACATCTGGATGGTGCAGACATGGTTTTTATCGCTGCCGGTATGGGTGGTGGAACAGGCACCGGAGCTGCGCCAATAATAGCCAAAATTGCCCGCGAAATGGGCATCCTAACCTTGGGAATTGTTACCACTCCCTTCCCCTTTGAAGGAAAGAAAAGAGCTGAAAACGCAGATCATGGCATCCATCACCTGCGCGAGTTTGTAGATACCCTTATTGTGATTCCTAACAAAAAACTCTGTGAGATCTATTCCGGATTAACCTTGGCAGAATCATTTAACAAAGCAGATAACGTTCTTTTTGAAGCTGCAAAGGCTGTTAGTGATATTATAAACGTTACCGGATTAATAAATGTAGATTTTTCTGACGTAAAAACTGTGATGCAAAACATGGGCTATGCCCTGATGGGAACAGGTGTGGCAGAAGGCGAAAGCAGAGCTATTAATGCTGCCAGAGCTGCCATAGACAATCCGCTATTAAGCGATATCAGCCTGCAGGGATGCCAATCCTTGTTGTTGAATATCACGGGTGGTCCAGATATCCTAACCAGCGAATTCGAAGAAGTATCCAATGTTATTGTAAACGAAACCGGAAAAGCCGCAAACATCATTATGGGTGTTATCTTGGATGACAGCATGGTAGGCAAGGTAAGCGTAACACTTATTGCCACAGGTTTAGCAAAGGAAGAAAAAGAAAAGTGCATTAACTTCCCTGGGCTTCCTCAGCATAATATACCCACATCGGTGAATCAGGAACATACCATAGACCCTGAAATGGAAGATATAATTGGCAGACTTACTATAAACCAACAGGCTATAAAAGAAGAGAAAAAGCCAGCCGCAGACGAACCAAACCGAATTGCCACCCTGCGAACCGATGTTCCTTCCTTCCTGAAAGCCCTGGATTAATCTACAGGATAAAGGTTTCGGATTATAAGTAGCAGTAACTTTTTACAAAGGCTTATTAAGGTGATGACTCCCTGCGTTGCCTTTAAATAGAAAAGCAACCTTTTGCTTTTTATGTAGCAAAGGTAGAAAACTAACGCCGTCAGCAACCCCCTTGCTGACGGCTTTCTTTTATAGTAATTGAAAA
>JAQVMI010000370.1 GCA_028703735.1 Candidatus Cloacimonadota bacterium
CATTGTGAGTGTGATAACATAAGTTGATTGTATCTTTGACTTCTTCTTCGATGTCTGCAATAGCTTTTTTCATCCTTTGATATGTCGGCAAATTAGCCATCAGTTTCGTTAGTTCGATTGATATTGGGTTTATGTCTATGCCGATAAATTTTCTTTTTCGTCTCAATGCTTCTAAAGCTATAAGTCCTGATCCTAAAAAAGGATCGAGAATTACATCGTCTACATCCGTAAATTTCTCTATTAAGAAATTAAGACACTCTGTCGGTTTCTTGCCCCAGTACTTATGTAAGGCAGTGATCCCCTTATAACCTTCAGGGTTTGATAATATTCTGATATTTTCCAACTCCGTATTGAAACCGAAGTCTATTTCAATTTGCTGTTTCAATTTAATCTGGGTTCCTTTCCATGACTGATTTTACTTCGATACAAATAAATATTCGAATAGGATATTGATTGTGTCTCACAGCAAAGACCTGTGAAAGATGCGCCAAGGATATCACAATAACCACGAGGTTCAGGGCAGCATTGCCTGATGAAATCAAAGCGCATTTTTTTTAAGGCTCCCCTGCGTTCCTCATTGACTTCGTTATCTCTGGATTGCTGTAGCTTTCTAATAATCATAATTTTCCTTCCAACCACTTTTGCAAAATGCTTTAATCTGTCAATCCCAAATTCTGTCGCATCCTTATGCATCCTTGTTTGTGGTAATTCAGGGTATTGGCTTCCTTGCTCCAGATAGAGTATCCAATACTACTCGCAAGGAGATACAATGGAAGCTAATTTATTGGAACGCATGAAAGAACAACTGCTCAGACACGAAGGTCTGCGACTTAAGCCCTACCGCTGCACAGCAGGGAAACTGACCATCGGTAGAATGAATGGATTCCCGATCAGGTAGGGAATGACAGAGCAGAAATCGATAGCGGACAGCCGGATTACGCCTTTGAGCCAAGCATAAAATTTGGGTATAGATTCTAATGTCATGTAAAGTATAGGGAAGCCGATCTCCCGATCGGCTTGTGGCAATCAGGAGATTGCCTCCCCTATATTACTTGCGGCATGTCACACTTGACAAGACACTAAGATACAAACAGAAGACAATCCCTAATTTGCCTGCCCCCATTATAGCCATGAAGTTTAAACAAATACTGAAATGCTATTCTCCCGATCGGTTGTGCTAACCTAAGGGATTGCCCTACCAATTTATGTAAATTGTAATAAATTCGATAAATCTCTGTTGGTAAAGCTGGTTTAACAGAGTATATTACTTACTACAGGATAGGTTACAGGTTACAGTGTGATTGCCATTCAACATACTGAAAGTTAGCCTGGATGACACACCTATAAGATTAGTACAAAGAGACTTAGGGAGACTACAATGAAACAAGTTAAGATATTAATACTTGCTTGCATGGCACTTACCGTGCTGATAAACATGTATGCAGACACGTGGAATTACGATTTGGGTACGGGTTCCGGATCATTCGCTACCGCAGGACAATCCACAACATTCTTGCCTACTGCCCCTTCCGGAACTGCAAGAGTTCGGGTTGGAACAGCCGGAGGAAGTATCAATTTGGAGAACCCCGGGCTTGCTGCAATTGGAACTGGTACGGAGATAAGAATAGTAGCCCCCTCCAGTATGCAATACAATTAAGTAGCAATTTACGATTACACCCCCAGCCAAACCTCCATGATGAAGTTTACGATGCTTTTAGGCTCAAACTTGGGTGGTCAGGTTGACAGTGGAACTTTTTATTTTGTGAATGGGGATGGGGATAGGTTTTCCGGTAATTCTGGCTTTTCTGATGATCAAACCTTTGTGGCACTACAGTTTATTTTTGGTGCTAATGGAGCCATCACGCTAAGATATCGCAGAACCGGAGTTTGGACAACTATTAATTCTACTCCTGTGGCTCAGAGTAGCGTATTGGATTTTGAGCTTTTTGGCAATAACTCTGCCCAAACGGTAAGCTACACCTATGCAGGCAGCAGCTACAGCGTGGCAGCAGGTAAGTTTGATATGTGGATAAATGGCAGTATTTATGGAGATGAACTGCTAAAAAGCAGGTTGGCAGATGGTGCCAATATCGATTCATTCATGTTCTATGGAGATGCCAGCGATGGAAACGTGGCTAACCTATTCCTGGATAATATTACCTATCAAAACAGCCTCGAACCAGATGAAACACTGCCGGTAGAACTAACATCATTTACCGCAGTTACAACTCCGCAGAACCTGGTTAGGCTGGATTGGATAACTCAATCTGAATCAGGAATTAGTGGGTATTATGTATATCGCAATTCAGTTGATAGGATTATGGATGCCCAAATTGTAAGCCCTTTAATCTTACCAACAAACACTACCACGGAACATGCCTATACCTTTACAGATAATGAGGTGCAGAGCGGCACCTGGTATTATTGGTTGCAACATCTGGAATTGGGAGGATATGAGGCATTTCATGGACCTGTTTATGTGTTGCTGAATAACAATATTGATAACGGGATTCCCGGAATTCCACAATTGACAGGCTTGCAGAGCATCTATCCTAATCCCTTTAACCCCTCTACCACGATAGCATTTGGCTTGGCAAAAAGTGATAGGGTAAGCATAGCGGTATTCAACTCACGGGGGCAAAAAGTTCGGGATTTTGATAGCATAGACTTGCCAAGCGGGAATTATACAAGCGTTTGGAATGGTACCGATAACAATGGAAGGATTTTATCTTCCGGGGTGTACACGATTCGTTTGAAAACGGGAGCGGATAGCCATGTACGAAAAGTGGTGATGTTGAAGTGAGGATATGTATATATTGAAGAAACTAAAGGCATATCCAATCTTTTACGAGGGTGGAAATATGAAGAAAATGCAGGTATTATTAACCACAATATTGGTGATGGTTTCGCTAATCTATTTTATGGGACAACGGACTGATTTCTGGGCATCAGTAGGTTAGCAGTTCTCTCTGTTCAATAAGTAATAGGTATTTTGGCTATCTTTTATAACCAGTAGAATACTATTGTCTTTCCTGGTTCTGTAGCGGAGCTTTCCGAAGCTCCGTAATCCTGTAGCATCG
>JAQVMI010000371.1 GCA_028703735.1 Candidatus Cloacimonadota bacterium
AAAAATGGATTCCTGCCTTCGCAGGAATGACAAGTAATGGAACGATATCTAACCACTTACACCAATAGCTACCCACTCATTATGAAAGAGAGCTAAAATGATTTATCAACGGATAATCTGATTTACAAATTCCGGCAGCACAAAGGCAGCCTTGTGAAGCTCCGCATTATAATATTGGCAGCTAAGACCACGCTTGGTGATGCGTTCTGCTGCATCCACCAATAATGGATTGTGCAGCTTGGATGCCATCTGAAACAACCATAAGCCAGCCTGATAAGTTTGAATTGCCGCACTGTAAACATGCACCTGGGGAAAAATGGCACGCAGATCACAATTCATTTTGCGGATAACAGGCTTTAGGCTATCTATCCAGGGGCTTTCCGATTGCAGACACAGGATTCCGCCCTCTGCCAAAGCACTGTAACAATCCTGCAGAAAAGCCTTGCGAAACAAACCCTGGGCAGGACCCACAGGATCGGTGGAATCCACCAAGATTACATCAAACACACCTTTCAGTTGTTTTAGATAAGCAATTCCATCATCAAAAACAAGCTGCACCCGTTCATCATTCCGAGCTTTGGTAAGCTGGGGAAAATACTGCTCTGCCACACGCGTAACCATTTCGTCAATTTCCACCTGCACCACTTTTTGCACAGAGGGATGCTCCAAAACCCGGGTAATAGTACCACAATCACCCCCTCCAATAATCAACACATTTTGGGGAGCAGGATGGCTAATCATGGAGGGATGGCACAGCATTTCATGATAGACAAATTCGTCCTTTTCGGTAATCATCAGCACCCCATCCAATAGCATAACCTTACCAAATTCCGGTGTTTCCACAATCTCGATGCTTTGATACCGGCTTTTTTCCGTGTATAAAGATTCACTGATGGCGAAGGTTAAGCCGCGATTGGGGCTGTGATAATCTGTATGCCAATTCGTCATAATTTATGCTCCTTCCGGCTTGTGCAGCAGTTTTTTATCTCCATTATCAAACAAACCGCGCTTCAGCTCCATGTTACTGGCATTTTTGCTTTTCAGGGCAGCTTTCAGGTGATGAAAAAGCTTCCAGGGTTCTATGGTTTCGCCACAGGTAAAGATATCCACCGCCGCATAGCCGTATTCGGGCCAAGTGTGTATTGCTACGTGCGATTCGGCAATTACCACAACTCCGCTTACTCCATAAGGGCTGAAGCTGTGAAAGGTGTGTGCTACTACAGTTGCCATTCCAATGCGGCAGGATTCTATCATGGCTGCGGCTATATATTTTTCGTCTTTCAATAGTTCGTGGTCACAATCGTAGAATTCCACAAGTATTTGTCGTCCTAAAGCTTGCATTTGTATTCCTCTTTTTCAAGTATGTTTACAGTATTTGTTTGGGTTAATAGCAGCATATTTCACTGCTGGGAAGGCATTTTCTCTTCCTTTTTTACAGGATGCAATTAATGCGTTTTGCTATAAAGCGTAGCCAGGGAGTACTGTTTTTAATGGCTGCTTTGGTAGCGTAAGGCGGGGAGCCTATTACTTGAAAAGAGGTGTCAATGTTGCGCTGAATGCGAAAAGCTTAGCTAAAACCTCCTCATCATCTACGCAGAAGGGGCATCGCATGGTCAAAAGACCATACAGAGTGGATTTTGCCGAATGGATACGGAAAAATCTTAAGTATTTCACAGCGACTCCTTTGCATTGTACTATATGGTGCATTAATTATACAGGGCTACCTGCTGTCAACAAGAATCGTAATTGTGCTGCGGTAATTGAAAGTGTATTGGCACTCTTTCATTGTAGGCAAGTAGATATCTATAAGCAGGTAGATATGCCATAGAAAAGCCCGCAGGGCGAAATACCATAGCGAGGGTGTGAAGCGAAGCGTAACCCCTCGATGGCATCAATGGCAATGTAATTAAACGATTTAGCCCCTTGCAGGAAAAATACCATTGAAAAAGCCCGCAGGGCGAAATAGCATAGCGAGGGTGTGAAGCGAAGCGTAACCCCTCGATGAAGAAGATTAGCCCCAAAAGCCCCTTGCGGGCGACACATTATGCTAAATGTTACTATTATCACATTTATGTCGCCCACAAGGGGCTAAGTTGTTTGGTTGCATCCAAACAAGGGGTTTCGTTCGCTGACGCTCACTCCACACCCTCGCTATGCTATTACGCCCTCTGGGCTTTTTAATCAACCTGCGCACTTTCTGTGCTTAGGCTGTTTACAAACCCCGAATTTCGTAGCATCGGAATGCTACGTTACGAAGTGTTGCCGGATCATGTCCGGAATGCCGGAGACATAAAAAAGGCATCTACCAACTAACAACTAAGCAGAGCAAAAAAAATTGGGCAGGCAGAAACTACTTGACAGCTTGCGTGTTTTACCAATAAGAGCACAGAGTAAAGTATATCCAATTAATTATGATAAGGATACCCACAATGAGTAAAACAGTATCTGTGATAGTCCCCACCTATAACGAAGAAGGCAGCATTCCGGCAGTTTTTCCTGAACTCCTTAAGTATTGCAATGCAAGAGATTGGAAGCTGATAATAGTGAACGATTGCTCCACAGATAAAACCCCCGAGCTTTTACTAAGTTACCAAGCCATGCCCAATGTAAAAATTGTGCATCACAAGGTGAACAAGGGCTATGGAGCCGCAATAAAAAGCGGTGTAAAGGCTGCGGATACAGATTATTGCGTTTCCATAGATGCAGATGGTCAGCACTATGTAGAGGATTTGGACAAGGTGTACAAAACCATGATTGCAAACGATGCCGATATGGTGGTGGGTTCCCGCAAGGATCTAAAATCCAGTAACCGTGCCAGAGGCTTTGCCAAGGGTGTAATTCGCATTTTTGCCAAAACGATGCTGCCTCTGCATATTTATGATATTAATTCTGGCATGCGCATGTTCAGCACCGAAATTGCGCGGGAAGTTTTGCACCTCTGCCCCGATGGAATGTCCTTTTGTGATACTTTCACCATGACGTTTATCAGCTTTAAGCACCTTGTTTTGGAAGAGCCCATCAACATCAAAGAGCGTTCTACCGGCGAAAGCAAGGCAAGCGTAAAAACAGCTATCGAGAC